>NZ_JBEZKZ010000171.1:0-1467 GCF_040651895.1 Streptomyces sp. NPDC048352 | reverse complement strand
AGCTGGGTGGCGCCTTGATTGACCCAGCCGCTCCACCGGCCCGCCGAGTAGTCCCCCTCCGCGTTGAACAGGTCACCGGCCCCAGTGACGCGCTGTAGGTGGACGGTGTTCGTCGGGCGGGGCTGGTCGGGGCGGGCGGGGCCACCGGTGAACCATCCTGCCGTACGGGTCTGCTCGAGCGCCGCGAAGAAGGCCGCGGCCAGCCGGGTATAGCCCTGGTCGTTCGGATGCAGGCCGTCCGTCATCTGTACGGGGTGGGTCGCATCGGCCTGCTGGAGGGTCGTCAGGGCGGGGGCGTCGATGAACCGGAAGCGTCTGTTCTGGCGTTGCTGGGTTCCTTCGACCGCCTTGAGCTGCTGGTTGTAGCGGGTGACGGCCTGGGTGAGGTCCTGGTTGTTCCAGCCCGGGGTGGTGGGGACGAGGCCTTGCATGATGACCGTGACATCGGGCCGCATCTCGAAGATCCGGTTCAGGAGGGTACGGGCCCGTTCGGCGGCCTGGTCGGGATCGGCGCCTTGGTTGAGGTCGTTGACACCGATGTGGAGGAGGATCACGTCGGGCTGCGCCGCGGTGATCCAGCGATCCACACCGGCCCGCACCCGGTCGATGGTGTATCCGGCATGACCTTCGTGGACGGGGTCGGGCTGGGAGCCGTTGGCGAGGGAGCCGACGAAGTCGAGGGTGTATCGGGACTGCCCCGCGGCCAGGTTCCGCAACGGCAGGCGGTAGCCGCCGCCCGTGGAGCTGCCCTGGCCGTAGGTGAGCGAGTCTCCGAGGGGCAGCACGCGGACCGTCGGGGGTGCCATGGTGGTATCGGCCGTCGTGGCGGCCCGAGCCGGTCCAGGTAGGGCGGGCACGAGCAGGGCGGTGGCGGCGGCGAGCCCGCCGAGGACGGTACAGCGACGGTTCATGGCGTGTCCCAGGGATCAAGGGCTGTGGCCCGGCACCTCGGTGCCGGGCCACAGCGGTGGGTCGGTTGTGTTACTGGGTGAAGCTGGCGGTGAGGGTGATGGCTTCGCCGCCTCCGGCGGGGGTGGCCCAGTCGTTCCATCGGCCTGTGGTGTAGTCGCCGTCGCGTTCGGTGATGGAGTTGTCGGCTCGGACGGCGAAGACGTGGTTCACGTTGTTGGCCATGGCGGAGGTCAGGCGCTTGAGGTTGCCGCCGCCGCCGTTCCACCAGCCGTTCCAGGTGCCGCGTTCGAAGTCGCCGTCGGTGTTGTACCAGTTGCCGTCGAGGCCGATGACTCCGAGGTGTACCGTCCTGCCGGATGCTGTGGCGGTCACGTCCTGGCCCTGGAAGCCGCCTGTGGTGCCGGCGAGTGACCAGTTCGACCACTGTCCGGCCGTGTAGTTGGCGTCCAGTTCGAGGATCTGGTCGTTGGTGTCGATGGCGTAGATGTGGTTGACGTGGTCGGTGGTGGTCGTGCTGGTGACGCGCTTGAGGCCGTTGCCTCCGTGGTCGGTCCA
>NZ_JBEZKZ010000170.1:0-1551 GCF_040651895.1 Streptomyces sp. NPDC048352 | reverse complement strand
GAGCCCTTGGACTTCACGTAGCCGTTGATCGACGGCGAGGGGCCGATGAAGCCGATGTCGAGAGAGCCGCCGTTGAGGGCTTCGATCTCGGACGGGCCGGCGTTGAAGGACTGCGGCTTGACCTTGGTGCCGTTCAGTTCCTTCTCGATCAGGCCTTCCTGGAGGCCGACCAGGGCGGTGGCGTGCGTCAGGTTCGGGAAGTACCCGATCCGGACCTCGGAGGCCGAGAGCTTCGGGCCGCCGTCGGCGGCGGCGTTGGCCGGCTTGTCGTCCCCGTGGGCGGGCTTGTCGGCCTGGGACCCGTAGCCGCAGGAGGCGAGGGCGCCGATCAGCAGCGGCAGGGCGGCGGCCAGCAGGGTCTTACGGGTGGAACCGGTGGCAGGCACGGGAGGGCTTCCTCTCGACGCGCCGTGGGATTACGGCGCAGGTCTTCGTCTGGTGAGCGAGGGCGGGTACGGCTCGTGGGGGGTGAGGGCGCGCATGCGGTGCGCGTACGTCATCGCGCACATCGCGCCACCCCTCCCTGGCCGCTGCCGAGGGCGCCGCTGCCCACGCGGCCGCCCTCCTTCGCGAAGGTGGAGTAGATGTCGCCGAGCATGATCTAGAAGTCCCACCCTTCGTCATCCGCCTGGACGGTGGTCTCGGCCTTGGAGGCGAAGGACTCGCCCGCCATGCCGGCCGCCAGGGTGGTGCCGTCGGCCGGGTCGATCAGCAGGAAGGACCCGGTGCGGCGCGAGTCGGCGTATGCGTCGAGCGCGAGCGGCTCGGCGGTGCGCACGACGACGAGGCCGATGTCGTTGGCCACCAGCTGCCCGGGGTTCGGGTGCTGCGACAGGTCGTCCAGCGTCAGCCGGGAGGGGATCTCCTTGACGATCGCCTTGACCGTGCGGGTGGTGTGCTTGAGCAGCACCCGCGCACCCACGGCCAGCGGCTGGTCGGCCACGTGGCAGACCGTCGCGACGACGTCCTGCGTGGTGGCCGGGGCGCTCGCGGCCGGCGCGATCAGGTCGCCGCGCGAGATGTCGATGTCGTCCTTGAGCCGCAGGGTCACCGACTGCGGCGCCCAGGCGATGTCCACGGACTCACCGAGGGCGTCGATGCCCTCGATGACCGAGGTGCGGCCGGACGGCAGGACGGTGACGGCTTCGCCGACGCGCAGGACGCCGGAGGCGATCTGGCCGGCGTAGCCGCGGTAGTCGGGGTGCTCGGCGCTCTGCGGGCGGATCACGTACTGCACCGGGAAACGCGCCGGGCAGGCGGTGAGGTCGTGGCTGACCGGAACGGTCTCCAGGTGCTCCAGCACCGTCGGACCGCCGTACCAGTCCATGTTGGCCGAGGGCTCCACGACGTTGTCGCCGGCCAGGGCCGAGATCGGGATCGCGGTGATCTCCGGGACGCCCAGGTCGGAGGCGTAAGCGGTGAACTCCTCGGCGATCTTCGCGAACACCGACTCCTGGTAGCCGACGAGGTCCATCTTGTTGACGGCGAGGACGACGTGGGGGACGCGCAGGAGGGCGGCGACGGCGGCGTGGCGGCGGGTCTGCTCGATGA
>NZ_JBEZKZ010000169.1:0-1693 GCF_040651895.1 Streptomyces sp. NPDC048352 | reverse complement strand
ATCTACGAGGGCGAGGTCCGCTACGCCCGCGACGCCTTCGAGGGCCTGCGGCTGATGGACGCCCTCATCGCCGTCAAGCGCGGCGTCCCCGGCGCCGAACTCCCGCCCCTCAAGCAGCGCCGCGTGCCGCAGCGGACCGCCGTCCTCGACGTCCGCGAGCCGGAAGGGACCGGCCGCTCCGACGTGGCCGTCGACCACCCGGTGCCCGAGCCGCCGTTCCTCGGCACCCGGGTCGTCAGGGGCATCCAGCTCAAGGAATACGCGGGATGGCTGGACGAACAGGCGCTCTTCAGAGGCCAGTGGGGCCTGAAGGACGCGGGCTCCATCGAGACGGAGGGCCGGCCGCGGCTGCGCGGCTGGCTGGACCGGATGCACACCGAGCGGCTCCTCGAAGCGGCCGTGGTCTACGGGTACTTCCCCTGCGTTTCCAAGGGGGACGACCTGATCGTCCTGGACGAGGACGGGGGAGAGCGGACCCGCTTCACCTTCCCGCGCCAGAGCCGTGGCCGGCGCCTGTGCCTCGCGGACTTCGTCCGGCCGGAGGAGTCCGGTGAGGTCGACGTCGTCGGCTTCCAGGTGGTCACCGTCGGCTCGAAGATCGGCGAGGCCACCGCCACGCTCTTCGAGTCCGACTCCTACCGCGACTACCTGGAGCTGCACGGCCTGTCCGTCCAGCTCGCCGAGGCCCTCGCCGAGTACTGGCACGCCCGCGTCCGCTCCGAGCTGGGCATCGCCGGGTCCGACCCGACGGCCATGGACGGCATGTTCCGCACCGAGTACCAGGGCTGCCGCTACTCCCTCGGCTACCCGGCCTGCCCCGAGCTGGCCGACCGGGCCAAGATCGCTGACCTCCTCCAGCCGGAGCGGATCGGCGTCCACCTCTCGGAGGAGTTCCAGCTCCACCCCGAGCAGTCCACCGACGCCATCGTCATCCACCACCCCGAGGCCGGCTACTTCAACGCGGGAGGCCGCCGATGACCCCGGATACCAGACCAGTTCAAGGAGCACATCCCATGCCTGACGGATTCACGGACTTCAAGGTCGCCGACCTCTCCCTCGCCGCCTTCGGCCGCAAGGAGATCACCCTGGCCGAGCACGAGATGCCGGGTCTGATGTCGATCCGCGAGGAGTACGCGCAGACGCAGCCGCTGGCCGGTGCGCGGATCACCGGTTCGCTGCACATGACCGTGCAGACGGCCGTCCTGATCGAGACGCTCGTCGCCCTCGGCGCCGAGGTCCGCTGGGTGTCCTGCAACATCTACTCGACGCAGGACCACGCCGCGGCGGCGATCGCGGCCGCCGGCATCCCCGTCTTCGCCTGGAAGGGCGAGACGCTGGAGGAGTACTGGTGGTGTACCGAGCAGGCGCTGACCTGGCCCGGGCACGCGGGCCCGAACATGATCCTCGACGACGGCGGTGACGCCACCCTCCTCGTCCACAAGGGCGTCGAGTTCGAGAAGGCCGGCGCCGTCCCCGACCCCTCGACCGCCGACAACGAGGAAATGGGCTTCGTCCTCGAACTGCTGCGGCGCAGCACGCTGGACTGGACGCAGCTCGCGTCCGAGATCCGCGGCGTGACGGAGGAGACCACCACCGGTGTGCACCGCCTGTACGAGATGATGGCCGAGGGCACCCTGCTCTTCCCGGCGATCAACGTGAACGACGCGGTGACGAAGTCGAAGTTCGACAACAA
>NZ_JBEZKZ010000168.1:0-1735 GCF_040651895.1 Streptomyces sp. NPDC048352 | reverse complement strand
AGAAGCTGCACACCGAGAACCTGCTGGAGGCGGCCGTGGTCTACGGCTACTTCCCCTGCGTCTCCAAGGGCGATGACCTCATCATCCTCGACGAGAACCGTTCGGAGCGCGCCCGCTTCACCTTCCCGCGACAGCGCCGTGGCCGGCGCCTGTGCCTCGCGGATTTCTTCCGTCCCGAGGATTCGGGTGAGGTGGACGTGGTGGGCCTCCAGGTGGTCACCGTCGGATCGAGAATCGGGAAGGCGACCGCCAAGCTGTTCGAAGCGAACGCCTACCGGGACTACCTGGAGCTGCACGGCCTGTCCGTCCAGCTCGCCGAGGCCCTGGCCGAGTACTGGCACGCGCGGGTCCGCGCGGAGCTCGGCTTCGGCGGCGAGGACCCCGACAAGGTCGAGGACATGTTCGACCTCAAGTACCGGGGCGCCCGCTTCTCCCTCGGCTACGGGGCCTGCCCCGACCTGGAGGACCGGGCCAAGATCGCCGACCTCCTCCAGCCGGAGCGGATCGGCGTCCACCTCTCGGAGGAGTTCCAGCTCCACCCCGAGCAGTCCACCGACGCGATCGTCGTCCACCACCCGGATGTCACGTACTTCAACGCGCGCTGATCCGACTGCTCCGTACCGAACCCCGAAGGAACCGACCACCATGGCAGCAGAGACGGCAGAGCTCCCGTACCGCGCCCGCCCGGGCAGTCTGGCGGACCTCCTCGGTGCGGGGCAGAAGTCGTACTCCTTCGAGTTCTTCCCGCCGAAGACCGAAGGCGGCGAGCGCACCCTGTGGCACGCGATCCGCCGCATCGAGCCCTTCGCGCCCTCGTTCATCTCCGTCACCTACGGGGCCGGAGGCTCGTCCCGGGACCGCACGGTCGAGGTGACCAAGCGGATCGCCGCGGAGACCACGCTGCGTCCCGTCGCGCACCTGACCGCGGTCGGCCACTCGGTCGCCGAGCTGCGCCACATCATCGGCCAGTACGCCGACGCCGGCATCCGGGACGTCCTGGCTCTGCGCGGCGACCCGCCGGGCGATCCCCGGGGCGAGTGGACCGCACATCCCGAGGGGCTGCGCCATGCGCACGAACTCGTCTCCCTGGTACGGGAACTGGGGGAGTTCTCGGTGGGTGTGGCGGCCTTCCCCGAGCGGCATCCGCGCTCCTCGGACTGGGACAGCGACATCCGCCACTTCGTCGCCAAGTGCCGGGCGGGCGCGGACTACGCCATCACCCAGATGTTCTTCCGGGTCGACGACTACCTGCGGCTTCGCGACAGGGTGGCGGCCGCCGGCTGCGACACGCCGATCATCCCGGAGATCATGCCCGCCACCGACGTACGGCAGATCCGCCGCTTCGCCGAACTCAGCAACGCGTCCTTCCCCGACGAACTCGCCCAGCACCTCGACGCCGCCCGCGACGACCCCTCCGCGGGCTACCGCATCGGCGTCGACCACGCCACCGCCATGGCCGAGCGCCTCCTTGCCGAAGGAGCACCCGGCCTGCACTACATCACCCTCAACCGGTCCACCGCGACGCTCGAGATCCACCAGAACCTCGGTCTGTCACAGCCCCGGCAGCTTGCCGCTGCCCACCACTGAACCGTCCCTCACCGCATCACGGAGTCATGATGACGAGCCTGTCCCCCGCCGATTTCAAGGTCGCCGACCTTTCCCTTGCCGCCTTCGGCCGCAAGGAGATCACCCTGGCCGAGCACGAGATGCCGGGTCTGATGTCGATCCGCAAGGA
>NZ_JBEZKZ010000167.1:0-1764 GCF_040651895.1 Streptomyces sp. NPDC048352 | reverse complement strand
CTTCACCGGACTGACCGGGGACTTCGCCACCATCCAGGCCGCCGCCCGATCTCTCGGCATCGGTATCAAGGCCCCGGCGCATCACCGCGCAGGCCATGGTGATCACGGCGCCGGCCGCCGCCCACGCGGCCAGCACCAGCATGGGGCCGCCCGCGCCGTTGCCCTTGAAGTACGCGATGGAGCGCGCGGCGTACGTACCGGCGCCCGGCGGCAGGGCCGGGCCGACGGCCCTCCAGAACGGCGGCAGCAGCGGATACGGGTAGGCGCCGCCCGCGCTCGGGTTGCCGAACACCACGACCACCAGGATGGCCAGGCCGATGCCGACCACGCCCGCCACCCCCTGGAAGGCCAGGGTGAGCGCGCCGACCGCGAAGACGACCAGGGCGCCCAGCCCCCACAGGGCGGCGACCGGGCCGGGCAGCGCGCCCAGCACCGGGCCGGCGATGACCGCGCCGAGCAGCCCGGCGGCGATCGAGTACAGCAGCAGCGCGCCGAGCCGGATGACCGCGCGGTGGATGTTGGCCGGCCGGGCGCCGGCGCTGATCGCGAGGATCGCGGCGCACAGGTAGCCGCCCACGCACCAGCCGACGACCAGGTAGAAGGAGCTCAGGCCGCGGCTGTCGCCCCGGTCGGCGGGGACCGCGTCGACGACCCGGACCGTACGGCCCCCGGCCCGCTCGGCCAGGCCGACGATCTGTTCCAGGGCCTGGGAGAGCGAGGCCCCGGAGCCGCTCGCGACCAGCAGCCGGTCGGTGGTGCCGGCCGGGTCGACGATCAGCGCGCCGTCCACCTCCCGGTTCCGGAGCTGGGCGAGCGCCGCCGCCTCGTCCGCGACCGGGTGCGGGTCGAGCGGCTCGCCGGGCAGTGCGCCGAGGCGCTGCGCGGTCTGCGCGGCGACCGGTTCGGCGGGGGCGGCCACTGCGATCGGGATCCGGCTGGGCTCCGGGTGGTGGAAGGCCCCGATGTAGGAGGTGATGAACGCCAGCTGGAGGGCCAGCACCCCCAGGACCAGGAGGGCCGCCCGGGTGGTCACGGCGTCCTTGATCTCGGCGGGGAAGCCGCCCGAGGGCCCGGGGGCGCTGCTTCTGGGGGGTGGGGTCATGGCTCCCACGCTCGGCGCGCCGGGGGTGCGGCGCAGCAGGGGAGGCCCGAATGGATGATCGAACATGTGTTTCGCACGGATATTCGAATTGCTCTATGGTGGAGACGGGGGAGGTTGAAGGTCGAGCGAAGCAGGAGGCCGCGGGTGCCTGGGTTTACGCATCTGCACACCGTTTCGGGGTTCTCCATGCGATACGGAGCTTCGCACCCGGAACAGCTGGCGGAACGTGCCGTCGAGCGGGGCATGGACGCCCTCGCCCTCACCGACCGCGACACCCTCGCGGGTGCGGTGCGGTTCGCGAAGGCGGCCGCCAAGGCCGGGATCCGGCCGCTGTTCGGGGTCGACCTGGCCGTGTCCCCCGCCGTGTCCCCCGCGGGGGCGCCCGGTGGGGCCGGGGAGCTCTCGTACCGCAGGCGTACGCCCGTCAGGGGCGGGGCCTTCGTCGACGAGTCCGCTCCGCGTGCCGTCTTCCTGGCCCGGGACGGGGCCGCCGGATGGGCGGAGCTGTGCCGGATGGTGACCGCCGCCTTCGGCGCGGGCGGTTCCCCCTCCGGTCCCGGCGGGACCCTCCTCGGCGCCGCCGGGACCGGACCGGACGGGTTCGCACCGGCAAGCGCCGGGGCCGGCGCGGGCGGCTTCGCCTCCGGCGGGCCCGCGGACCC
>NZ_JBEZKZ010000166.1:0-1791 GCF_040651895.1 Streptomyces sp. NPDC048352 | reverse complement strand
GCCCTCCAGGTCGCGGCGGAGGCCGCCGCGGCGGACACCGTGCGCCCGCCCGCACCGCCCCGGGCCCCGGACGCAGCCGACTGCGTCGCGCTCGAGGACCCGGCGGCCGACTGCCGACCGCCGGACTACGACGCGCTGGACGCCGACGCGTTCGAGCGGGCGGTCGCCGGCCTGTGCGAACGGGACGGCTGCCGGGACGTCCGCGTGGTCGGGGGCGCGGGAGACCTCGGCGCCGACGTACTGGCCACCGCTCCCGACGGCAGGCTCCTCGTCATCCAGTGCAAGCGCTACGGCCCCACGAACAAGGTCGGCTCGCAGGACGTGCAGCGCTTCGGCGGCACCTGCTACGCGGTGCACGAGGCCGAACTGGCCGCCGTGGTCACCACCAGCGACTTCACGCAGCCCGCGGAGGAGTACGCCGAACAGTGCGCGATCGTCTGCTTCGGCCGCGAGGCGCTGCTCGGATGGTCGGCGGGGACGGGACCGGCCCCCTGGGAGCGGTGACCGGCCGGCCGCCCCGGCCGCCGCACCGCTCAACGGCTCCTGCGGCCGGCGACCAGCCGGTAGACCAGCAGGACGATGACCGAGCCGACGACCGCGGCGATCCACGTGGACAGGTGGAAGAAGCCCTTGATCGAGTCGACCCCGAAGATCACCTTGCCGAGCCAGCCTCCGAGGAGGCCGCCGACGATGCCGATCACCATCGTGAGCAGGCACCCGCCGGGGTCCCGCCCCGGTGTGAGCGCCTTGGCGATGGCTCCGGCCAGCAGGCCGATCAGGATCCAGGCGACGATGCCCATGTACACCTCCGGTAAGCGGCTTCGTGCCGCCGCCATGTGACGGCACGTGACGTCGTGGGCCGTCTCACCCGGGCCGCCGCGGCTAAACCCGCCCAAAAGGGAAAACGGGCCGGTCGCGCCGCGGGCGGCGCGGGCGGACGGCCCCCCTCAGCGGCGCCGGAGGCGGCCGGACCGGGCTCCGCCGACTCCCGCGACGTGGAGGGCCAGCAGCATCAGACCGATGATCATGAAGTTGCCCGATGAGAACACGTGGTTCGTGGAGATCTCCGCCGCGTTGATCAAGAAGGCGATGAAGAACAAGACCGCGGCCGCTATACCCAGCATTACTGCTCCTTCCAGAAGGTAAGGGTTGTATGCCCCCGCATTCCGGGGGCACGCAGGCCCCCACCCGGCGGAGGGATGGCCGCTTGCACGTTCGCGGCTACCGCGCCCGGTCGTCGGTCCTCGGCGCCTGCCAGGGGCCGTCCAGGGCCGCGGCGGCGTGGTCGTTGAACCAGTAGTCCCCGGCGGCCAGGTAGCGGACGCCGCGGCTGCCGGCCGAGGGCGGGGCGCCGGTCTGGCCGGCGGGCGCGGTGCCGGGCAGGACGAAGGCGGTCTGGTCGCGGTCGCGGTGGGGGGTGCGCTCCAGCACGAAAGGCTCCTCGGCTCGACGGGTGGGTACACCTCATCGTCGGTGGTGGGCACGCGGCGCGCCTGCCGGCGCCGGGTTCTTGCCGGTCCGTCACCCGACCGCCCCGTGCAGGGCCGCAGCGGGTGCGCGGCGGCCCCCGGCGTGCGATGGTGCCGGAGGGAGCCCCGACGAGGGGCTGCCCGCGCGAACAGGACCCGGCCGGGGCCCGTAGTCACCGTGGCCGGGTCCTGTCACGCTTCACGGCCGCGGTCCGCGCCGCCGTCACTGCGACGTGCGTACGAGGGGCCCGCCGGGGCGCGCGGCGGGGGGGGGGGGGCGCCCCGCGGGGGCGGGGGGGGGGGGGGGCCCCCCCCCCCCCCC
>NZ_JBEZKZ010000165.1:0-2051 GCF_040651895.1 Streptomyces sp. NPDC048352 | reverse complement strand
GCCGCCTCGGCGACATCACCAGTTAGCCAGGCCCCCGCCGCCCTGGCAACGCCCCCCTGCTACTAGCGGCCCTCGCAGGTGGGGAGGAACGGCCCACGCCGCCCGGGCCCGGGTTCGGGCAGGTGGCCGGGGGTGCCGACGGGGCGGCGGGGTCTACTACCGGGGGCCGAATGTGACGTGGGTCCTGTGGGCCGCCTCACCGCCCAGCGGCCTGATTGTCACGTTATGTGCCCGGTTGAGGCCTCTTGGGTGGGTGTCCCAGGTCACTTCCGGCCCCCGAATCGAAGGAGACCGGCGCGTCGAACGCAGCTTTCCGAGTCGCGCGCCGCAGCGCCTTCAGCAGGGTGGCCCCGACCGTGAGGGTCAGGACGACCGTCAGCGCGGCCCGGCCCAGGTCCCAGCCGACCGAGGTGGCCAGGCAGTACGCGACGAACCGGGCCAGGTTCTGCGGCACCGGGTCGCCGGGGTGGAAGGAGACGCCCTGCCCCATGCCCTGGAGGAGGACCCAGCCCTGGAGGTTCATGACCGTCCCGTAGGCGAACGAGCCGAGGAACCCGTACGCCGCGAGCAGCGCGAGCTCGGCCCGCCCCCGGATCCGCTCCGGCCCCGGCAGCAGCCCGGCACCCAGCGAGAACCACCCCAGGGCCAGCATCTGGAACGGCATCCACGGCCCCACCCCGCCCGTGAGCAGGGCCGACGCGAACATGGTGACCGAGCCCAGGACGAACCCGAAGCCGGGACCGAGGACGCGGCCGCTGAGCACCATCAGGAAGAACATCGGCTCCAGGCCGGCCGTGCCCGCGCCGAGCGGCCGCAGGGCCGCCCCCACGGCGGCGAGCACCCCCAGCATCGCGACGGCCTTCGAGTCCATGCCCTGGTCGGCGATGGTCGCGACGACGACCGCCACGAGGAGGGGCAGCAGCGCGGCGAAGAGCCACGGGGCGTCCTGGGAGTGGGCGAGGCCGGACTGGCGGTCGGCGAGCAGGGGCCAGCCGAAGGCGGCGATGCCGATGAGGGTGACCAGCGCCAGGGCCGCCGCCGCGCGGGGGCCGATACGGACGGGGCGGGTGCGGGGTGCGCGGCCGCTCATGCGGGGGCTCCGGGGGCCGGGGCTTCGGGGGCGGGGGCTTGGAGGGCGCGGGCTTCGAGGGCGCGGGCTTCGAGGGCGGCGGCGACCTGGGACACCGTGAGCCAGTGGCCCGGGGCCAGGACCTTGGCGACCTGCGGGGCGAAGGCGGGGGAGGACACCACGACCTCGGCCGTCGGACCGTCCGCGACGATCTCTCCGCCCGCCAGGACGACCACCCGGTGGGCCAGCTCGGCGGCCAGCTCCACGTCGTGCGTCGCGAGGACGATGGCGTGGCCGTCGGCGGCGAGGCCGCGCAGCGTCTCCACCAGGCGGGCCTTCGCGGCGTAGTCCAGGCCGCGGGTCGGCTCGTCCAGCAGCAGCAGGGCCGGCCGGCCGGTCAGGACCAGCGCGAGCGCCAGGGTCAGCCGCTGGCCCTCGGACAGGTCACGGGGGTGGGTGCCGTCCGGTACGCCGGGCAGCAGGGCGCTGACCAGGGCGCGGCAGGTCCCCGGGGCCGCGCCGGCATCGGCGTCGGCCGCCGCGCACTCGGCGGCGACCGTGTCCGCGTAGAGGAGGTCACGGGGCTCCTGGGGGACCAGGCCGACCCGGCGGACCATCTCCTGCGGCGGAGTCCGGTGGGGGATCCGGCCGCCGACCGTCACCTGGCCGGTGGAGGGGGCGAGGGTGCCGGTGAGGGCGGCGAGGAGGGTGGACTTGCCGGCGCCGTTGCGGCCCATGAGGGCGACGGTCTCGCCGGGGGCGACACGGAGGGTGACGTCGCGCAGCACCTCGGCGCGGCCGCGGCGGACGCCGAGGGCGGTGGCGGTGGCGGCCGCGTCGGCCGGGGCCGCGGGCTCCGCGGGGGTGGTGCGGCGCCGGCCGAGGATCCGGGTGAGCCACCCGTGGGGGGCGGGGCCGGTGCCGGGGGCCGCTGCGCGGAGCTGCTCCCCGCCCCGCCCTTCGCCCCGGGGTACGGGCGAAG
>NZ_JBEZKZ010000164.1:0-2086 GCF_040651895.1 Streptomyces sp. NPDC048352 | reverse complement strand
GTGAAGACCAACGAGTGGATCAACGCCAACCCCGACAAGGCGAAGGCCTCCGCGAACGCCAAGCTGGCGGCGGACGGCGGCAAGCCGCTCGACGCAAAGATCATCGACCCGGCATGGTCGAGCATCCTCGTCACCGACGACCCGCTCGCCGCCACGCTGAAGACCGAGTCCGAATGGGCGGTCAAGGCCAAGCTCCTCGAAAAGCCCGACCTGACCGGCATCTACGACCTGACGCTCCTGAACAAGGTCCTCAAGGCCGCCGGCAAGCCCGAGGTCTCCGACGCCGGCCTCGGCGCCAAGTAAGGAGAAGCCGAAGCTCTCGGCCTCGGTGATGTGGCGGGTGGCGTTTCGTCCGCCATACGGGGAACCGCGGTTCCCCGTACGGCGGGTCGTTCCGTGTGCCCATCACCATGGGCGCTGGTCCCCAGCGGGCACCGTGATTCCAGCGACGATGAGGTCCTGGTCGATGAGCCACCGCCCGCTCCACAGGTTTCCGGGGAACGCGGGGTCGGTCTTCAGGAGGCGGGCGGAGAACGTCCCGTCGTAGTGGATCGTGATCTCGGCGTGCCCGAAGTCCAGCACTCGGCGGGCGATGGGGAACCAGGCCTTGTAGACGCACTCCTTCATGCAGAACAGCAGCCGGTCCCAGTGGACCTCGGGCTCCAGGCGGGACAGCTCGGCCGTTCGGCGCCGCTCCGCCGGGAGCGCTATGAGGTCGAGCATGCCCTTGGGGAGGGGGAGATGGGGCTCGGCGTCGATGCCGACCGTGAGGATGTCGGATGACCGGGTCACGGCCGCCGCCCGGTATCCCTTGCAGTGGGTCATGCTCCCGATGACCCCCTCGGGCCATACGGGAGCCCCGCGCTCACCGGTGAGGATCGGAACGGGTGCGATGCCGAGGTCCGCGAGTGCCTCCCGGGCGCACCGGCGCACGGTGGCAAACTCCTGCCTCCGCTTCTCGACGGCGTTGCTCACGATCTCCGACTCGGCGCCCAGGAGGGGTGTGCGGGCCGTATCGCCGAAGGCCTCGGCCGAGGCGACCCCGGGGGCCGGCACGAGCTTCTCGATCACGGTGCACCTGCACTGACACGGATCACTGCGGCGGGTTGCCGTGCTTGCGGGACGGCAGGTCGGCGTGCTTGGTCCGGAGCATCGCGAGGGCGGCGACGAGGACCCCGCGGGTTTCGGCGGGATCGATGACGTCGTCGATCAGGCCGCGCTCGGCCGCGTAGTAGGGGTGCATGAGCTCGGCCTTGTACTCCTTGACCATGCGCGCACGCATGGCCTCGGGGTCCTCGGCCTCCGCGATCTGCCGGCGGAAGACGACGTTGGCGGCGCCTTCGGCGCCCATGACGGCGATCTCGTTGGTGGGCCAGGCGTAGGTCAGGTCGGCGCCGATGGACTGGGAGTCCATGACGATGTAGGCGCCGCCGTAGGCCTTGCGCAGGACCAGCGAGATCCGCGGGACGGTCGCGTTGCAGTACGCGTAGAGCAGCTTGGCGCCGTGGCGGATGATGCCACCGTGCTCCTGGTCGACACCGGGGAGGAATCCGGGGACGTCGAGCAGGGTGACGAGCGGGATGTTGAAGGCGTCGCACATCTGGACGAACCGGGCGGCCTTCTCGCTGGCCTCGATGTCCAGCACGCCCGCGAGGGCCTGGGGCTGGTTGGCGACGATGCCGACGACCTGGCCGCCCAGGCGGGCGAGGGCGCAGATGATGTTGCGCGCCCAGCGCTCGTGGACCTCCAGGACCTCCCCGTCGTCCACGAGTTCCTCGATGACCCGAGCCATGTCGTAGGGCCGGCTGCCGTCGGCCGGGACCAGGTCGAGCAGTACGTCCGAGCGGCGGTCGGCCGGGTCCCCGCAGGTCACCGCGGGCGGATTCTCGCGGTTGTTCTGCGGCAGCAGCGACAGCAGGTACCGGACCTCGGAGATGCAGGTCTCCTCGTCGTCGTACGCGAAGTGCGCGACGCCGGAGGTCTCGGCGTGGACGTCCGCGCCGCCGAGGCCGTTCTGGGTGATCTCCTCGCCGGTCACCGCGCGGACCACGTCCGGGCCGGTGATGAACATCTGCGAGGTGTCCCG
>NZ_JBEZKZ010000163.1:0-2091 GCF_040651895.1 Streptomyces sp. NPDC048352 | reverse complement strand
TACGCGGGCGGCCCTCCGCCTTGCGATGCACGGCACCAGACGCCGCAGGGCCCGCCCTTCGGGCGGCCGGCGCTACTTCGCGGACACCCCCTAGGACGCCGCCGCGCCCCGGCCCGGGCGGGTTCGCGCCGGACTGTCAGGTCCGGGGCGCGGGCGGGGGCTACTTGTCGATGTCGCCGACGACGAAGAAGAGCGAGCCCAGGATCGACACCATGTCCGCGACCAGCTGCCCCGGCAGGAGCACGGCCAGCGCCTGGATGTTGTTGAAGGAGGCGCTGCGCAGCTTCAGCCGGTACGGGGTCTTCTCGCCCTTGGACACCAGGTAGTAGCCGTTGATGCCGAGCGGGTTCTCCGTCCAGGCGTACGTGCTCCCCTCGGGCGCCTTCAGCACCTTCGGCAGCCGCTGGTTGACCGGGCCGGGCGGCAGCTCGGCCATCCGGTCCAGGCAGGCCACGGCCAGGTCGAGGGCGTTGTGCGTCTGGTCGAGCAGCACCTCGAAGCGGGCCAGGCAGTCGCCCTCGGTGCGGGTGACCACGGTGAGGACGTCCTGGAGGTCCCCATAGGCCAGGTACGGCTCGTCGCGGCGCAGGTCGAAGTCCACGCCGGAGGCGCGCGCGATCGGGCCGGAGACCCCGTACGCGTGCACCGCCTCGGCGGACAGGACGCCGACGCCGCGGGTGCGGCCGCGGAAGATCTCGTTGCCGTGGACCAGCTTGTCGTACACGTCCATGCGGGTGCGGACGTCGGCGATGGCGGCGCGCGCCCGGCCGAGCCAGCCGGCGGGGAGGTCCTCCTTGAGGCCGCCGACGCGGTTGAACATGTAGTGCATGCGGCCGCCGGAGATCTCCTCCATGACGGCCTGGAGCTCCTCGCGCTCGCGGAACGCGTGGAAGATCGGGGTGATGCCGCCCAGTTCGAGGGGGTACGACCCGAGGAACATCAGGTGGTTCAGCACCCGGTTCAGCTCGGCGAGGAGCGTACGCATCCACACCGCGCGCTCGGGGACCTCCATGCCGAGCATCCGCTCGACGGCCATGACGACGCCGAGCTCGTTGGAGAACGCGGAGAGCCAGTCGTGGCGGTTCGCGAGCATCACGATCTGGCGGTAGTCGCGCGCCTCGAAGAGCTTCTCGGCACCCCGGTGCATGTAGCCGACCACCGGTTCGGCGCTGGCGATGCGCTCGCCGTCCAGGACGAGCCGCAGGCGCAGCACGCCGTGGGTGGAAGGGTGCTGGGGTCCGATGTTGAGCACCATGTCGGTGCTCTCCGCCGCACCGCCGATGCCGACCGTGGTCTCCGTCATGGGCGCATTGTCTCAGTCCTAGGGTGGGCCCATGGAGACGGGGACGAAGGGTGAGACGGGCCGGCCGGACTGGGTGGGCCTGCCGGGCGGGCTCCGCCGGCTCCGGCGGCTGCTGCTGGTGGTCTGGACGGTGCCCCTCACGGTGGCCACCGGCGTGTCGCTGGGGCTGGCGGCCGGGCCGGGGTGGGCGGCCTTCGCGGCGTTCTGGCCCGGTGTCCTGGGCTGGGGGTGGGTGCTGGTGGGGCGGAACTGGCGGTCCTGGCGGTACGCGGAGCGGGCGGACGACCTGCTGATCAGCCGGGGCGTGCTGTGGCGGGAGGAGACGGTGGTCCCGTACGGGCGGATGCAGCTGGTGGAGGTGACGTCGGGGCCGCTGGAACGCCGCTTCGGGCTGGCCTCCGTCCAGCTGCACACGGCGGCCGCGGCGACGGACGCCAAGATCCCGGGACTGGCCCCGGAGGAGGCGGAACGCCTCCGCGACCGCCTGACGGCCCTGGGCGGAGCAAGGTCGGCGGGCCTGTGACGGAGCACCCCGCGCGCAACCCGGACCAGACCCCCCCACCCCCGGAACGCACCCCCACACCCCCGCACCCGGGGGCCCCGCAGCGCGGGGCTCCGCAGCCGGGGGACACCCCGGCGCCCCCGCCGCCCGGGGACATCCCCGCGCCCCCGCCGGACCCGCAGGCCGGGGCCGTGCAGCCGGGGGACACCCCCGCGTCCCCGCCGGACCAGCGGCCGGGGTCCGGCCCGGCGGCGCGCCCGGGCCCGGGGTCCGGGGCGGAGCCCCG
>NZ_JBEZKZ010000162.1:0-2194 GCF_040651895.1 Streptomyces sp. NPDC048352 | reverse complement strand
GTTCCGGATGTGCCTGATGGGCGGTACCGCGCGCCGAATTCATCTCGTTTTAGTCCCGGACGACACCCCCCCCCCCCCCCCCCCCCTCCGTTGAGTGCCCCTCGTCCCCGCCTCGCCGCCACATCCAGCCTCGCCGGCGTTTGAGGCGCGGGTCCGGGCAGAGTACGGGGAGGCTCCGCGCAGCGGCACGCCACGGCCGACGGTAGGTGCTTGACTTACGGAGGCCGCGATATATCGTGTTGTGAGACGCGATATGT
Organism: Streptomyces sp. NPDC048352; assembly: GCF_040651895.1. Lineage (NCBI taxonomy): Bacteria > Bacillati > Actinomycetota > Actinomycetes > Kitasatosporales > Streptomycetaceae > Streptomyces > Streptomyces sp. NPDC048352. Next base: position 1,937 of record NZ_JBEZKZ010000162.1, on the reverse strand, counting down.
TGCGTGCACCAGCCCCCGAGGAGGAGCAGCACCATGGCAGAGCAGATGACCTGGTCCGTCGCCGCACCGCAGAAGCTCACCTTCGAGCAGCCGGTGCACGACCTGCGCGTGCGCGTCGTCGGCGGCACGGTGAACGTGGTCGCCGCCGAGGAGGGCCCGGCCCGGCTGGAGGTCGCCGAGGTCGACGGGCCGCCGCTGCACGTGGTCCAGGAGGGCGGCACGCTCACCCTCTCGTACGAGGACCTCCCCTGGAACGGTTCCCAGGGCTTCAAGAAGTGGTTCGAGGGCAAGCCCTGGAAGGCCTGGTCGGGTGCTTCCAAGGACGGCCGCAAGGCCTGGGAGCGCAGCGTCACCGTCACGCTCACCGTTCCCGCCGCCACCCGCGTCCAGCTCGGCACCGTCAGCGCCGTCGCGTTCGTCTCCGGGATCACCGGCGGCACCGAGGTCCACGGGGTCTCCGGCGACGCCACCCTGGTGGGGCTCTCCGGCCGGGTCCGGGCGAACACCGTCTCCGGCAGCGTCGAGGTCCAGTCCGTCACCGGGGAGCTCGGCTTCCACTCCGTCTCCGGAGGTCTGACGGTGGTCGACGGCGCGGCCGGCAGCGTACGGGCCGACTCGGTCAGCGGCGACATGCTCATCGACCTCGTCCCCGACCCGGCCGCCCCCACGCCGGTGGACATCCTGCTCAACTCCGTCTCCGGCCAGGTGGCGATCCGCCTTCCGCACCCCGCCGACGCCAGGGTCGAGGCCAACACCGCCACCGGCAGCGTCTCCAACGGCTTCGGGGACCTGCGCGTCACCGGCCAGTTCGGGGCCAAGCGGATCACCGGCACCCTCGGCGCCGGCACCGGGACCCTGCGCGCCACCACCGTCTCCGGGGCCATCGCCCTGCTGAGCCGCCCGCAGGCGGACGCCGCTCCCCTCCAGCTCGACAAGAAGGTGCTCTGACATGCCGCCCGTCTTCGCCCACGGACGCCTCCGCCTCTACCTCCTCAAGCTGCTGGACGAGGCGCCCCGCCACGGGTACGAGGTGATCCGGCTGCTGGAGGAGCGCTTCCAGGGGCTGTACGCGCCGTCCGCGGGCACCGTGTACCCGCGGCTCGCCAAGCTGGAGGCCGAGGGGCTGGTCACGTACGCCACCGAGGGCGGGCGCAAGGTGTACTCCATCACCGAGGCGGGCCGCGCCGAGCTGGCCGACCGGGTCGGGGAGCTGGCCGACCTGGAGCTGGAGATCCGCGACTCCGTCTCCGAACTGGCCGCGGAGATGCGCGACGACGTGCGCGGCGCCGCGGGCGACCTGCGCCGCGAGATGCGGGCCGCGGCCTCCGCGACGGCGACGCACGTCGAGGACGAGTCCTGGAAGGCCGCCAAGGAGGAGCTCCGCAAGGCGAAGCAGGAGTGGAAGGAGCAGGCGCGCCGCGCGAAGGACGAGAGCCGCCGGGCCCGCGAGGAGGCCCAGCAGGCCCGCCGCCAGGCCAAGGAGGCCCAGGAGCGGGCCCGTGAGGAGGTGCAGCGCATCGCCGCGCAGCTCCAGGAGCAGTTCGCCAGGTCCAGCGGGGTGCTGGGCAGCCTGGCCGGAGCCTGGCTGGGCGGGAACGCGGCCGGTGCCGGCCCCGCCGCCGAGGCGCCGAGCGCCCCCGGGCCCTCGGGCTCGGCGTGGGCGGAGGACCTGGCGCCCACCTCCGACCCGGCGCGGGACCTGGACCGGCTGCTGGACCGTTTCCGCGACGACGTCCGCGACGCGGCCCGCGACCACGGCGTGACCCCCGCGCAGCTCGCCGAGGCCCGCGCCCACCTGGCGGCGGCCGCCGCCCGCATCGCCGCCGGACTGCGCCCGGGAATCTAGGCCGTCTCTTCCGGATCTTGCCTGACCCGCGTCGCCCGGCACCGCACCTCGCCGCGTTGTCGAGGCACCCGAGGACGTCCAGTAATCGGGA
>NZ_JBEZKZ010000161.1:0-2231 GCF_040651895.1 Streptomyces sp. NPDC048352 | reverse complement strand
GCGCAGCTGGCGCAGGACGGCATCAAGCTGGACACCGAGGGCTACCGGCTGCTGGTGAACCCGACCGGCCGTTTCGAGATCGGCGGTCCGATGGGTGACGCCGGCCTGACCGGCCGCAAGATCATCATCGACACCTACGGCGGGATGGCCCGCCACGGCGGCGGTGCCTTCTCCGGCAAGGACCCCTCCAAGGTCGACCGTAGTGCCGCGTACGCGATGCGCTGGGTCGCCAAGAACGTGGTCGCCGCAGGCCTGGCCGCCCGCTGCGAGGTGCAGGTCGCGTACGCCATCGGCAAGGCCGAGCCCGTCGGCCTCTTCGTGGAGACCTTCGGCACCGGCACCCTGCCCGACGAGCGCATCCAGGAAGCCGTCTCCGCCGTGTTCGACCTCCGCCCGGCCGCGATCGTCCGCGACCTCGACCTGCTGCGGCCCATCTACGCCCAGACCGCCGCCTACGGCCACTTCGGCCGCGAACTCCCCGACTTCACCTGGGAGCGCACCGACCGCGCCCAGGCGCTGCGCAAGGCCGCGGGGGTCTGACATGCGTATCGCGGTCACCGGATCCATCGCCACCGATCACCTGACGACCTTCCCCGGCCGCTTCACCGAGCAGCTGATACCCGACCGGCTCGACACGATCTCGCTGTCGTTCCTGGTGGACGACCTGGAGGTGCGCCGCGGCGGCGTCGCGGCGAACATCGCCTTCGGTCTGGGATGTCTGGGATTCTCGCCGCTGCTGGTCGGCGCCGCCGGCACGGACTTCGCCCCGTACGACGCCTGGCTTCGGGAGCACGGTGTCGACACCACCTCCGTGAAGGTGAGCGCGACACGCCACACAGCACGTTTCATGTGCACCACGGACGCCGACCAGAACCAGATCGCCTCCTTCTACACGGGCGCCATGGTCGAGGCCCGCGAGATCGGGCTGGCCGACGTGGTGCGGCGTTCGGGAACGCCGGACTACGTCGTGGTGGCCCCGGACGACCCCGAGGCGATGCTGCGGCACACAGCGGAAGCCCGTGAGCTGGGCATCCCCCTCGCCGCGGACCCGTCGCAGCAGCTGGCCCGGCTGAACGGCGAGGAGACCCGGCGTCTGGTGGACGGCGCGGAACTGCTGTTCACCAACGAGTACGAGGCCGCCCTGCTCCAGGAGCGCACCGGCTGGACCGAACGCGAGGTCCTTCAGCGGGTCGGCACCTGGATCACCACCCGCGGCGGCGACGGCGTCACCCTCCTGAAGGCCGGCGCCCGAGCGGTCAGCGTCCCGGCGGTCCCCGCCAAGGACATCGCCGACCCGACGGGCGTCGGCGACGGATTCCGCGCCGGCTACCTGGCGGGCCTCGGCTGGGGGCTGTCCCAGGAACGCGCCGCCCAGCTGGGCTGTGCGCTGGCGACGACCGTCCTGGAGTCGGTGGGCACGCAGGAGTACCGGCTGGACCCGTCCTCCTTCACGGCCCGGATGGCGGACGTGTACGGGAACGGCCCGGCCGCCGAGATCACTCCCCACCTGCAGGCCAAGCCGTGAGTGCGCGAAGCGACGCCCTCCGCGAGGCGCTCGCGACCCGCGTGGTCGTCGCGGACGGAGCGATGGGCACGATGCTCCAGGCGCAGGACCCGTCCATGGAGGACTTCCAGCAGCTGGAGGGCTGCAACGAGGTCCTGAACGTGACCCGGCCGGACATCGTCCGCTCGGTCCACGAGGCGTACTTCTCGGTGGGCGTCGACTGCGTCGAGACCAACACCTTCGGCGCGAACTACGCGGCCCTCGCCGAGTACGACATCGCCGAGCGCAACTTCGAGCTGTCCGAGGCCGGCGCCCGCATCGCCCGCGAGATCGCCGACGAATTCACCGCGTCGACGGGGCAGCAGCGCTGGGTGCTCGGGTCCATGGGCCCCGGCACCAAGCTGCCCACCCTCGGCCACGCCCCGTACACCACCCTCCGCGACGCCTACCAGGCCAACGCGGAGGGCCTGATCTCCGGCGGCGCCGACGCGCTGCTCATCGAGACCACCCAGGACCTGCTCCAGACGAAGGCGGCGGTCATCGGCGCCCGCCGGGCCTTGACGGCCTGCGGGGCGGACCTGCCGGTGATCTGCTCCGTCACCGTCGAGACCACCGGGACGATGCTGCTGGGGTCGGAGATCGGGGCGGCGCTGACGGCGCTGGAGCCGCTCGGGATCGACATGATCGGTCTGAACTGTGCGACCGGTCCGGCGGAGATGAGCGAGCA
>NZ_JBEZKZ010000160.1:0-2252 GCF_040651895.1 Streptomyces sp. NPDC048352 | reverse complement strand
GCCCGCCCCGCCCCCGCCCCCCCCCCCCGCCCCGGGGCGGGGACCGCGGGCGGGGCCCCCGCCCCCCCCGCGCCCCCCCCTCCGGTACGACCCGGTCAGCTCTTGTCGGCCTCCGCGGCCTTCGTGAGACTGGTCGGCTTCGCGTCGGCCGGGACGGCCTTGTCATCGGCGTCGGCCTTGGCGTCCGCGTCCGCACCCGCACCCGCACCCGCCGGGACGGCCTCCGCGTCGGCGGCGGGGGCGACAGCCGAGCCGGTGTCCCCGGAGGGCCCCGGTTCCACGACCGCCTCGCGCCCCGGCCGCAGCTTCGCCGAGAGCACGAAGTACACCACCGCGAGGACGAAGACCACGATCGCGGTCCACACGTTCAGTCGCAGGCCCAGGATGTGGTGGGCCTCGTCGACGCGCATGTACTCGATCCACACGCGCCCGGAGCAGTACGCCGCGACGTACAGCGCGAACGCCCGCCCGTGGCCCAGCTTGAAGCGCCGGTCCGCCCAGATGACCAGCGCGGCGACGCCCAGGCACCACAGGGACTCGTAGAGGAAGGTCGGGTGGTAGGTGCCGGCGACCCGGTTCGGGCCCTCACTGATCTTCAGCGCCCACGGCAGGTCGGTGGGGCGGCCGTACAGCTCCTGGTTGAACCAGTTGCCCCAGCGCCCGCAGGCCTGGGCGATCGCGATGCCCGGGGCGAGCGCGTCGGCCCAGGCGGGCAGCGGGATGCCGCGCAGCCGGCAGCCGATCCAGGCGCCGACCGCGCCGAGCGCGATCGCACCCCAGATGCCGAGGCCGCCCTCCCAGATCTTGAAGGCGTCGACCCAGTCCCGGCCCTCACCGAAGTAGAGCTGGTAGTCGGTGATCACGTGGTAGAGGCGGCCGCCGACCAGGCCGAACGGCACCGCCCACACGGCGATGTCCGCGACCGTGCCCGGCTTTCCGCCGCGCGCGACCCACCGCTTGTTGCCGAGCCAGACGGCGACGAAGACGCCGATGATGATGCAGAACGCGTAGCCGCGCAGCGGGATCGGTCCGAGATGGATCACGCCGGTCGACGGGCTGGGGATGTAAGCAAGGTCCATGGCAGACCTGACGCTACCCTGCCGGGCGGTACGCACCGCAACCCGCCCGGCAAGCTGAAACCAAAACCACACACGGCAGGACCGCCGCTCAGCCTCCCGATCCGGCTCCCGACCCCGCCCGGGAGCCGGAAGCGGAACCCGAGCCGGCGGAGGAGGGGGAGCTCTTGGTGCCGCTCCTCGACCCGCCGCTCCCGGAGCCCGCGGCGGACGCGGACGCCGACGGGGAGGCGGACGCCGGCGGCGCCGTCTTGCCGCCGCCCTCGACCCTTTCCTTCAGCTTCTGCGGGGTCAGCGGGTTCGCCTCGTCCGCGAAGATGTTCTTGCCGTCGAGGAGCACGGTGGGGGTGCCCCGGAACTTCCCGGCGATGAAGGCCTCGTGCGACTTGCCGACCCAGCTGTTGTGGGTGCCGTCCTCCACGCAGGAGCGGAAGGCGGGGGTGTCCAGTCCTTCCACCTTCCCGGCCAGTTCCAGCAGCTTCGCGTTCTTGCCGTAGGCGTCGTCGGTCTCGGGCGGCTGGTTCTGGAAGAGGACGTCGTGGTAGGCGGAGAACTTGCCGGCGTCCTGGGCGCAGGCGGCGGCATTGGCCCCCTTCAGGGAGCCGCTGCCGCGCATGTTGCCGTCGATGAGGGTGACCAGGTGGTACTCGACCTTGAGCAGCCCCTTGGCCTCCAGGTCGTGGATGGTGGTGCGGTAGTTGTCCTCGAAGGACTTGCAGGCGGGGCAGCGGAAGTCCTCCCACACCGTCAGGGTGGACTTGGCTTCGTTCTTGCCGGTCTGGATGGCGAGCGCGTCCTTGCCGGTGGCTCCGGAGGGCGCGGCCATCGGGCCGGTCTTGGCGGACTTGTCGCCCTTGCCGGTGTTGGCCGCGATCACGCCGACGACGGCGGCCAGGCCGAGCACGCCGACGACCGCTCCGGCCACCACCAGGGTGCGCCGGCGCTTGTCCCGGGCCTTCTGCCGCTCGCGCTCCTGCTGGAGTCGTTCGCGGGCCGATCGTTTCGTCGCATCGCGGTTCGCACCGTCGTTCTTCTCGCTCACGTTCGGCCAAACGAAGCGGGGGGGGGCGCGGCGGGCGCCCCCCCGGGCGATCCACCCCCACGGGGGGACGAAACCCCGAGGCCGCCCCCCCCGGGGGGGGGGGCGGGGTGGGCCTCCCCCACCCGCCCCCCCCC
>NZ_JBEZKZ010000159.1:0-2528 GCF_040651895.1 Streptomyces sp. NPDC048352 | reverse complement strand
GCGCAGCTGGCGCAGGACGGCATCAAGCTGGACACCGAGGGCTACCGGCTGCTGGTGAACCCGACCGGCCGTTTCGAGATCGGCGGTCCGATGGGCGACGCCGGCCTGACGGGCCGCAAGATCATCATCGACACCTACGGCGGGATGGCCCGCCACGGCGGCGGCGCCTTCTCCGGCAAGGACCCGTCCAAGGTCGACCGCAGTGCCGCGTACGCGATGCGCTGGGTGGCCAAGAACGTGGTCGCCGCAGGCCTGGCCGCGCGGTGCGAGGTGCAGGTCGCGTACGCCATCGGCAAGGCCGAGCCCGTCGGCCTCTTCGTGGAGACCTTCGGCACCGGCACCCTGCCCGACGAGCGGATCCAGGAAGCCGTGTCGAACGTGTTCGACCTCCGCCCGGCCGCGATCGTCCGCGACCTCGACCTGCTTCGGCCGATCTACGCCCAGACCGCGGCCTACGGCCACTTCGGCCGCGAGCTCCCGGACTTCACCTGGGAGCGCACCGACCGCGTCGACGCGCTGCGCAAGGCCGCGGGGGTCTGACATGCGTATCGCTGTCACCGGATCCATCGCGACCGATCATCTGATGACCTTCCCCGGCCGGTTCGCCGAGCAGCTGCTGGCGGACCGCCTGGACCGGGTCTCCCTGTCGTTCCTCGCCGACCACCTGGAAGTGCGGCGGGGCGGAGTGGCGGCGAACATCGCGTTCGGCCTGGGCATGCTGGGACTGCGCCCGTTGCTGGTGGGCGCGGTGGGCGGGGACTTCGAGCCGTACCGGGTGTGGCTCAAGGACCATGGAGTCGACACCGACTCCGTCCGCGTGAGCGACACCCGCCACACCGCCCGCTTCGTCTGTACCACCGACCAGGAGCAGAACCAGATCGCGACCTTCTACGCGGGCGCGATGGCCGAAGCCCGCGAGATCGACCTGCGGGAGGTCGTGGCCCGCACCGGCAGGCCCGACCTGGTGCTGGTCTCGCCGGACGACCCCGAGGCCATGCTCCGCCACACCCGCGGCTGCCGGGAGCTGGGCATCCCCTTCGCCTCCGACCCCTCGCAGCAGCTGGCCCGGCTCAGCCGCGAGGAAGTGCGGGAACTGGTCGACGGGGCGCAGCGGCTGTTCACCAACGAGTACGAGTCCGCGCTGCTGTGCGAGCGGTCCGGGCTCACCGAGGAACAGGTGCTGCGCCGGGTCGGCTCCTGGGTCACCACCTGCGGCGAGGCCGGCGTACGCATCCGCGGCGTGGACCGCGAGCCGCTGGCGGTGCCCGCGGTGGAGGTCGCCGAGGTCGTCGACCCCACCGGCGTCGGCGACGCCTTCCGCGCCGGCTTCCTCGCCGGGACCGCCTGGGGCGTGCCCGAGCGGTACGCGGCCCGGCTCGGCTGCGCGGTCGCCGCGACCGTACTCGACCACACCGGCACCCAGGAGTACCGCCTGGAGCGGGAGCCGCTGCTGGCCCGGCTCCGCGCCGCGTACGGCCCGGCGACCCCGACGGAACTGTCCGCACACCTGGGGGCACTGGAATGAGACGGTCACGGTCACTGCGAGAGGAGTTCGCGACCCGCGTCGTGGTCGCGGACGGCGCCATGGGCACGATGCTCCAGGCCGCCGACCCGACGATGGACGACTTCCTGGGGCTGGAGGGATGCAACGAGGTCCTCAACCTCACCCGCCCCGACATCGTCCGCGCGGTCCACGACGAGTACTTCGCGGTGGGGGTGGACTGCGTCGAGACCAACACCTTCGGCACCAACCTGTCCGCACTCGCCGAGTACGGCATCGAGGAGAAGGTCTACGAACTGTCCGAGGCCGGAGCCCGCATCGCCCGCGAGGCCGCGGACGCGTTCACCGCGCGCGACGGCCGCCCCCGCTGGGTCCTGGGCTCCATGGGGCCGGGCACCAAGCTGCCCACCCTCGGCCACGTGGGGTACGAGCCCCTGCGCGCGGCCTACCAGGAGAGCGCCGAGGGGCTGATCCGGGGCGGCGCGGACGCGCTGCTCGTGGAGACCTCGCAGGACCTGCTCCAGACCAAGGCCGCCGTCATCGGCGCGCGGCGGGCGCTCGACTGGTGCGGTATGGGGGACCTCCCGCTGATCGTCCAGGTCACGGTGGAGGCGACCGGGACGATGCTGCTGGGGTCGGAGATCGGGGCGGCGCTGACGGCGCTGGAGCCGTTGGGGATCGACATGATCGGTCTGAACTGTGCGACCGGTCCCGCGGAGATGAGCGAGCACCTGCGGTATCTGGCGCGCAACGCGCGCATCCCGCTGTCGTGCATGCCGAACGCGGGCCTGCCCGTCCTCGGCAAGGACGGTGCGCACTACCCGCTGTCCGCCTCCGAGCTGGCCGACGCGCAGGAGACCTTCGTCCGCGAGTACGGCCTGTCGCTGGTGGGCGGCTGCTGCGGTACCACGCCGGAGCACCTGCGGCAGGTGGTGGAGCGGGTGCGGGGCGCGGCCGTCACCGAGCGCAGCCCGCAGCCCGAGCCGGGGGCGGCGTCGCTGTACCAGACGGTGCCGTTCCGGCAGGA
>NZ_JBEZKZ010000158.1:0-3069 GCF_040651895.1 Streptomyces sp. NPDC048352 | reverse complement strand
AAGGCGGAGAGCCGCACGACCCCGGCCGGGGACTTGGCGCGCAGCCCGATCATGGTGATGACCAGGGGGAAGGCGCAGTTGGAGACCGACGACGATGGCCGACCGGGTCACGGTGATCGGCTGGGACGGCTCCCCCCTCACCGCCGCCGCCCGCTCCGCGCTCTCCGCCGCCACCCTCGTGGCCGGAGCCGCCCACCACCTCGCGCTCCCCGAAGTCCCGCCCGGCGCCGAACGCATCCGCCTCGGCAGCCTCGGCCTCGCCGCCCGCCGCATCGCCGGCCACCGCGGCACCGCCGTCGTCCTCGCCGACGGGGACCCCGGCTTCTTCGGCGTCGTACGCACCCTGCGCGCCCCGGAACACGGCCTGGAGGTCGAGGTCGTCCCGGCCGTCTCCGCCGTCGCCGCCGCCTTCGCCCGCGCCGGCATGCCCTGGGACGACGCCCAGGTCGTCGTGGCCCACCCCCGCACCCTGCGCCGCGCCGTCAACGTCTGCCGCGCCCACACCAAGGTCGCCGTCCTCACCTCACCCGGAGCCGGCCCCGCGGAACTCGCCCTGCTCCTGGAGGGGATCCACCGCACCTTCGTCATCTGCGAGGAACTCGGCACCGACCGGGAGCGCGTCACCGTCCTCACCTCCGACGCCGCCGCCGACCACACCTGGCGCGACCCCAACGTGGTCATCGTCATCGGCGGCGCCGGCCAGGCCCCCGCCGGCGCCGACCCCGGCTGGCTGCTCGGCCAGAGCCACGGCCTCGCCCCCGTACGCGGCTGGGCCCGCCCGCAGGACGCCCCCGCCGAACGGCCCCCGGGGGAGGGGGAGTCCGCGCAGCTGCGCGCCGCCCAGCTCGCCCGGCTCGGCCCCCGCACCGGAGACCTCGTCTGGGACATCGGAGCCGGCTCCGGAGCCCTCGCCGTGGACGCCGCCGCCCTCGGCGCCGCCGTCATCGCCGTCGACGCCGACCCCCGGGCCTGCGAACGCGTAACGGCCGCCGCCCGGGGCCGCGGTGTCCAGATCCAGGTCGTCCCCGGCCGGGCCCCGCACGTCCTGGAGAACCTGCCCGAACCCGACGTCGTACGGGTCGGCGGCGGCGGGGCCGCGGTCGTCGCGGCCGTCGCCGAGCGGCGTCCCGAACGGATCGTCAGCCACGCCTCCACGCGCGACGAGGCCGAGGCCATCGGACGCGCCCTCACCGGACACGGGTACGCCGTCGAGTGCGCGCTGCTCCAGTCCGTCGGCCTCGACACCCGGACCTGGGCGGAACAGGAGCGTTCCGTGGTGTTCCTGCTGGCAGCCGAACGCCCCGTGAACCGCTAGCGCGGAGCCCGGGGTAGGCTGGCCGATCGTCGTACCGCCCTGGTGGACGACTGGTGGACGCGCGACGTGGCGCAGTCCACAGCGGACGGTGCCGGTTTCTGGCCGACACGACGGCCGACGAGCGCGACAATGCTCAGGAGTTGTCGTGCGTGCGTACGCGAGGCGTCGTACGGCGCGGCAACGCCGCACGGCATGTTCCGCACGGCGGGCCCTGTGGGCGACCGGGCGATCGAAGAGGCAACACCGATGGGCGAGGGGTACGCATGACTGACACCGGCCAGGTCCCGGGCGAGGGTCACCCGGACAACACGGGCATGGTGGATCAGCAGGGCACGCCCGCTCCGGTCCCGCAGATGCCGCCCCTGCCCCCGATGCCGCCCCAGGCCCCCGCGGGCTACGCCTTCCAGGACCTCGTGGACGACCCGGCCGAGGCCGAGGACGACGAACTGCTGCTGATGCCGAGCGGCCACGGGCAGGGCTCCTGGAGCGACCCGCAGGTGGTGCCGCCGGCGCCGGCCTTCCCGGGTGAGTTCCAGAACGACTTCCCGAACGGCTTCCAGGGCGACTTCCCGGCGGAGCCCGCTTTCACCGAGTACCCGCAGCCCCCCGCCGGCGGCTACCCCGAGCCCGGACACCTCGGCTACCAGGAACAGGGCTACCCCGAGGCCGGGTACCCGGCGCCCGGACAGCCCGCGCCCGGCTTCCCCGAGGCGGGCTTCCCCGCCTCCTTCGCCGAGCCCGCCGCCTACAGCGCGGGCGCGCACGAGGCCGGCGGCCGCGACTCCGGCTCCCTGGACCTGGGTGGCCTGGTGGCCCCGCCCGCCGCGCAGGTCCCGCCCGCCGCTCCCGTCATGCCGCCGCGCCGGCCGCTGCACATGGGCCCGCCGATGCCCGACGCCACCGGGGGAGTCGTACGCTCCCTCGCGGACCGGGGGCCGGCCGCCGCGCCGGCGGCGCCGGTGACGCCCGCCGCGCCCCAGGCCGCTGCGGCCGCCGTGCCGGCGCAGCCCGTCGCCGTGACGGCGGAGCCGGTAGCGGCCCCGGTGGCGGCGCCGGCTGCCGAGGCGCCTCCGGCTGCCGAGGCGGTGGACGCTGCTCCGGCGGCTGAGGCCCCGGTGGTCGAGGGCACTGCTGCTGAGGCGCCTGCTGCCGAGGCTCCGGCTGCAGAGGCACCCGCTGCCGATGCTCCGGCTGCCGAGGCCGCTGCTCCGGCCGCGGAGGCTGCCGCTCCGACGCCTGAGGCTGCTCCGGCGCCCGAGGCTGCCGCTCCGGCCGCCCCGGCTCCCGAGGCCGTTGCCGTGGCCCCTGACGCCGTTCCGGCTGCCGCTCCGGCTGAGCCCGCGGAGCCCGCCGCCCCTGCGGAGGCCACTGCCGCCCCGGCGCCCGAGGCCCCCGCTCCGGCCGCCGAGGCCGCGCAGGTCGCCCCGGACGCCGCCGCCCCCGAGTACCTGGACCAGCCGGCCGCCGCCCCGCAGCCCGGGGAGGTCCCGCCGCAGGCCGGGACGCCGTGGACGGTGGAGCCGGCCGCCCCGGCAGCCGCCGCCCCCGCCGAGCCGTCGCCGGAGGCCGCCCCGGCCGCCGAGGAGGCCCCCGCGGCTCCCGCAGCCGCCGAGGCCGTCGCCGTCGCAGCCGCGCCCCAGGCGCCGGCCGAAGCCGCGCCCGAGGCTCCGGAGCCCGTCGAGCCATTGGCTGGGGATGGATCTCGCGATCCTGGCGCAGACCCCTCGGGCGGCCTACCGACAGAGGCATGCCTG
>NZ_JBEZKZ010000157.1:0-3276 GCF_040651895.1 Streptomyces sp. NPDC048352 | reverse complement strand
GGGGCCCCCCCTTTCTCGGCCGCCCGCTCCGGCGCGCCGGGGGGGGGGCGCCCCCCCCCCCCCCCCCCGGGGCGGGGGGGGGGGGGGGGGGGGGGGGCCCCCCCCCCCCCCTCCGGTGGATCGCCGCGTCCTGTCAGGATCGGCCGGGTCCCGCGGACCCGCCACTCGGGCGGTCGCGCCCCGACGGACGGCAGGGGCCGGGGCGTGGGAGGTACGGCCCCTGCCGTCCTGGCTCCCGGCCGGCTGGGGCCGGCCCGGAGTCCGTCAACCCGCGCTGACCCGCAGCTCCTTGATGCCGTTGAGCCAGGCCGCGCGCAGCCGCCGCGGGCCGTCCGAGGCCGGTCGCAGGTCGGGCAGGGCGTCGGCCAGGGCGTTGAAGATGAGGTCGATCTCCAGGATCGCCAGGGACTTCCCGAGGCAGAAGTGCGGGCCCCCGCCGCCGAATCCGAGGTGCGGGTTCGGGTCGCGGGTGATGTCGAAGACGTCCGGGTCCGCGAAGACCTCGGGGTCGTGGTTGGCGGAGGAGTAGAACAGCCCCACCCGGTCGCCGGCCTTGATCTTCTGGCCGCCCAGCTCGGTGTCCCGGGTGGCGGTGCGCTGGAAGGAGACCACGGGTGTGGCCCAGCGCACGATCTCCTCCGCGGCGGTGGCCGGCCGGGTCGCCTTGTACAGCTCCCACTGTCCGGGGTGGGTGAGGAAGGCGTGCATGCCGTGGCTGATGGCGTTGCGCGTGGTCTCGTTGCCGGCGACCGCCAGCAGCAGGACGAAGAGGCCGAACTCGTCGGAGCGCAGGTTGCCCTCGCCCTCCGCGGCCACCAGCTGGGAGACGATGTCCTTGGCCGGGCACTCCTTGCGCTCGGCGGCCAGGTTCATCGCGTAGCCGATGAGCTCCACGGCCGCGTGGGAGCCGGCCTCCTCCGTGATCGCGTACTCCGGGTCGTCGTACGCGATCATCTTGTTGGACCAGTCGAAGATCCGGGAGCGGTCCTCCTGCGGTACGCCGATCAGCTCGGCGATGGCCTGGAGCGGGAGTTCGCAGGCCACCTGGGTGACGAAGTCGAAGGCGCCGTCCGCCGAGGCCTCCCGGGCCTCCTCCACGATCTTCCGGGCCCGCTCGCGCAGGGCCTGCTCCAGGCCGCGGATGGCGCGGGGGGTGAAGCCCCGCTGCACGATCTGGCGTACCCGGGTGTGCTCCGGCGGATCCATGTTCAGCATGATCAGGCGCTGGGCATCTATCTGGTCGCGCTGGATGTGCTCGTTGAAGCGGATGATCGCCGTGTTGGTGGTGGAGGAGAAGAGTTCCGGGTGCGTGGAGACGTACTTGACGTCCGCGTGCCGGGTGACGGCCCAGTAGCCCTCGTCGTCGAACCCGGTGACGCCCCGCCGCTGGGGGCACCACCACACGGGGGCGGTCTGCCGCAGCCGAGCGAACTCCGGGAAGGGGACCCGGTCCTGGAGGACGTCCGGGTCGGTGGCGTCGAAGCCTTCGGGCAGCGCGGGACAGGGCATCGGGCGACTCCAAGGTCTGACGAGGGTCTGACGGCCCATCAGAAGTTGGCTTGAAGGTAGTAACGAGTTCTAGAAGTCACAAGGGCTCGCGCGTCAACTGTTGCGTGGGGAAAGCGTGTAAGCCGCGTGCAAGACCCTTGCGTGCCGGGCGCCGAGGTCATAAGACTGCGGGGGAGAACTAGAACGCGTACTAGTTCGTGCGGGGCAGTCGCCGGGACGGCCCGCCACGCCGGCGCTGTGCAGAGTGTGCAGGAGAGGACGAGCTCATGGCCGCGGAACCCGTCATCGTCGAAGCCGTACGCACCCCCATCGGGAAACGCGGGGGAGCCCTGGCCAACCTCCATCCCGCCTACCTGCTCGGCGAGACCTACCGCGAGCTCCTGGCCCGTACCGGAATGCAGCCCGACTGCGTCGAGCAGATCGTCGGCGGCACCGTCACCCACGCCGGCGAGCAGTCCATGAACCCCGCCCGCAACGCCTGGCTCGCCATGGGGCTCCCGTACGAGACCGCCGCGACCACCGTGGACTGCCAGTGCGGCAGCTCCCAGCAGGCCAACCACATGGTCGCCAACATGGTCTCCGGCGGGGTCATCGACATCGGCATCGCCTGCGGGGTGGAGGCCATGAGCCGGGTCCCGCTGGGCTCCGGCTCCAAGCACGGGCCCGGCAAGCCCTTCCCGGACGAATGGAACGTCGACCTCCCCAACCAGTTCGAGGCCGCCGAGCGCATCGCCCGCCACCGGGGCCTGACCCGCGAGGACGTCGACCGGCTCGGCGTGCTCTCCCAGGAGCGGGCCGGGACGGCATGGGCCGAGGAGCGCTTCAAGCGCGAGACCTTCGCGGTCCAGGTCCCGACGACGGAGGAGGAGCAGGCCGCCGGGCAGGGGATGTGGCGCCTCGTCGACCGGGACGAGGGCCTGCGGGACACCACCATGGAGGGCCTGGCCCGGCTCAAGCCGGTCATGCCGACGGCCGTGCACACCGCGGGGAACTCCTCCCAGATATCCGACGGCGCCGCAGCCGTGATGTGGGCCTCGCGCAAGATGGCCCGTGCGCTGAAACTCAAGCCGCGCGCCCGGATCGTCGCCCAGGCGCTGGTCGGCTCGGACCCTCACTTCCACCTGGACGGGCCGATCGACGCGACCCGGGCGGTCCTCGGCAAGGCCGGGATGTCCCTCAAGGACATCGACCTCGTCGAGATCAACGAGGCCTTCGCCTCCGTCGTCCTCAGCTGGGCGCAGGTCTTCGGCCAGGACCTGGAGAAGGTGAACGTCAACGGCGGCGGCATCGCCCTCGGCCACCCGGTCGGCGCCACCGGCGCCCGGCTGATCACGACCGCGCTGCACGAGCTGGAGCGCCGCGACAAGGAGTTCGCGCTGATCACCATGTGCGCGGGAGGCGCGCTGGCGACCGGGACGATCATCCAGCGGCTGTGAGGGGATACGGGACGCGGAAGGCCCCGGTGGCCGGCCTGGTGGGGCCGGCCACCGGGGCCTTCGTGTGCACGCTGTGCTGTCGTGCCGTGTTGCTGGGGGTGTGGCCGCCGGCTTAGTACCAGTGGTTGGCCTTCCAGAAGTTCCAGGCGCCGACGGGGCTGCCGTAGCGGTCGTTCATGTAGTCCAGGCCCCACTTGATCTGGGTGGCCGGGTTGGTCTTCCAGTCGGAGCCCGCGGAGGACATCTTCGACGCGGGCAGGGCCTGGACCAGGCCGTAGGCGCCGGAGGAGGAGTTGGTGGCGGTGTGGTCCCAGCCGCTCTCGTGGGAGAC
>NZ_JBEZKZ010000156.1:0-3408 GCF_040651895.1 Streptomyces sp. NPDC048352 | reverse complement strand
CTGCCCCGGCGGTGCGGTGGAGCGCCGCCCGCGCCTGCCATGGAGTGTCGGGCAGACAGCAGGCGCGGGCGGCGCGGTGCCGGGTCGTCGCACTGTACGAGGGGGAGCCGACGACCGGGCGGCCTCCTTGGCGAGGCTCTTCAGTGAACCGTCCCGGGGCCCCCGCGCGGCAGGGTGCGCAACGCATTTATGCGCGCACTCGCTTCACACCCCGTGTGAAGGAACCGCGGAACGCCCCCGCGCGCACGGCCCAGCCACTAGCCTGATGCCGACGAGCCCTTGGAGGGGCCCATGCAGCCCAACGCCCTGCTCGACGCCCTCCTCGCCGAGGCGGGCATGTCCCGCGCCGGCCTCGCCGCGCACGTCAACCAGGCGGGCCGGTCCCGCGGACTCGCGCTGCGCTACGAGCACACCGCGGTCTCCCGCTGGCTGAAGGGGCAGCGCCCCCGCGGCCAGGTGCCCGACCTGATCTGCGAGGTGCTCGGCGGCCGGCTGCACCGTCCCGTCGGGCTCGACGACATCGGGCTCGGGATCCCCGGCGGGCCGAGACCGCACACCACCCGGCTCAGCGGCTTCGTCGACGGCGCCACCGCCCTGTGGCGCTCCGACGAGCTGGGCCGGCCCGCGCAGCTCTCGGCGCAGGCCCTCACCGGCACCCCGGCCGTCATCCCGGTGTGGGAGTGGGAGAACCCGCCCGAGGACGCCGACGTGTCCCGGGACGGACCGCACCGGATCGGGCCCGAGCACATCGAGGTCCTGCGGGCCGCCCGCGCGCACTACGAGCTGATGTACCGCCGGGCCGGCGGGATGGCCACCCGGGCCCGGATCGTGCGCTTCCTCGGCAGCGAGACCGCCCCGATGCTGCGCGGGAGCTACTCCGACGAGGTGGGCCGCCCGCTGCACCGGGCGACGGGCTCCCTGGTGGCGGTCGCGGGGATCTGCGCGTACGACTGCGACGCCCACGGCCTCGCCCAGCGCTACTTCCACCAGGCGCTGCGGCTCGCCAAGGCCAGCGGGGACCGGGGGCTCGGGGCGTACGTGATCGCGCTGCTCGTCAACCAGTCGCTGCACCTGAGGGAGTACCGCCAGGCCATCGCCTTCGCCGAGGCCGCGCTGCGGGCGGCCGGGCGGGACACCACCCCGGCGCTGGGCGCCGACCTGTACGCGATGCAGGCCAAGGCGTACGCGCAACTCGGCGACGCCTCCGCCGCGTTGGCCTGCATCCGGCGCGCCGAGGCGGCCGCCGAGCGGATCCGGCCCGCCGCCGAGCCCGCCGAGACCGGCTACGTCCAGCCCGGGCTGGTCAACGTACAGGTGGCCGAGGCGCTGCTGAGCCTGGGGGACCTCGACGGGGCGCACGAGCAGGCGGCCGAGGCGGCGGGGACCCCCGCGCACGACCGGGGGCGGGTGCACCGCCTCGCGATGCTGTGCGAGATCCAGCTGCGCCAGGGGGAGGCCGACCGGGCGGTGGCGTCGGCGGCCGAAATGGCCGAGCGGGCCAAGGGGATGGAGTCGCTGCGCCTGCGGGACCGGCTGCGGGCGGTGCGGGGACAGCTGCTGAGCAGCGGGTGCGCGGGTGCCGAGGAGACCGCGCACCTCATCGACGGGGCGCTCCGCGTTCCCCTGTGAGGGCGCGAACTGCTGCCATGTTGCCACCAACGGATGCGAAAGGTGGCACTACCGTGCAGTGGACGAACCTGAGTGAGCAGACCGTGTACAAGAACCGCTGGTTCGACGTGAACCTGGCGGACGTCGAACTCCCCGACGGACGGCACCTGGACCACTTCGTCATCCGGCTGCGGCCGGTCGCCGTCGCCACGGCCGTCAACGAGGCCGACGAGGTGCTGCTGCTGTGGCGGCACCGGTTCATCACCGACAGCTGGGGCTGGGAGCTGCCGGCCGGGGTGGTCGAGGACGGGGAGTCCGTGGAGGCGGCGGCCGCACGGGAGATGGAGGAGGAGTCGGGCTGGCGGCCCGGCCCGCTCCACCACCTGATGACCGTGGAGCCCTCCAACGGGCTGACCGACGCCCGTCACCACCTCTACTGGGCGGACGGGGCCGCGTACGTCGGCGAACCGGAGGACGGCTTCGAGTCCTCACGCCGCGCGTGGGTGCCCCTGGCGCTCGTCCCGGAGATGATCGCGCGCGGGGAGATCCCGGCCGCCAACATGGCGGCCGGGCTGCTCCTGCTGCACCACCTGCGACGGGGCCGGCCCTAGGGGTGCGTCAGCCGTACGGGTAGAAGCCCGAGCCCGTCTTGCGGCCCAGGCGGCCCGCGTCGACCATGCGCTGGAGCAGCGGGGGAGCGGCGTACAGCGGCTCCTTGTACTCCGCGTACATCGAGTCGGCGATCGAGGCGATGGTGTCCAGGCCGATCAGGTCGGACAGCTTGAGCGGGCCCATCGGGTGGGCGCAGCCCAGCTCCATGCCGTTGTCGATGTCCTCGCGGCTCGCGATGCCCGACTCGAACATCCGGATCGCGGACAGCAGGTACGGCACGAGGAGCGCGTTGACGACGAAACCGGACCGGTCCTGGGCGCGGACGGCGTGCTTGCCCAGCACGTCCCGCACCAGGGCCTCGGCCCGCTTGACGGTCTCCTCGCCCGTGGTCAGCGCGGGGATCAGCTCGACCAGCTTCTGCACCGGCGCCGGGTTGAAGAAGTGGATGCCGATGACCTGGTCCGGCCGCGACGTGGCGACGGCCAGCTTGACCAGCGGGATCGAGGAGGTGTTGGACGCCAGGATCGCGTCCGGGCGGGTGATCACCTGGTCGAGGACCTGGAAGATCTCCGTCTTGACCTGCTCGTTCTCGACGACCGCCTCGATGACGAGGTCGCGGTCGGCGAACTCGCCGAGGTCGGTGGTGAAGGTGAGGCGGGCCAGGGTGGCGTCCCGCTCCTCCTCGCTGATCTTGCCGCGTTCGGCGGCCTTGGCCAGCGAGTTGGTCAGCCGGGCCCGGCCGATCTCCAGGGCCTCGCCGGTGGTCTCGGCGACCTTCACCTCAAGACCGCTGCGGGCGCACACCTCGGCGATGCCCGCGCCCATCTGGCCGCAGCCCACCACGCCGACCTTTGCGATGTCGGTCGGGGGGGTAGAGAGGTCCGTCACATCGTGCCTTTCGCTGCTCATCCATCGCGCGGGTCCCCCGTGTTCGGCAGTGGTAACTGCATTCCGGCGCCCGCCACGCCCCCCGACGTTACTCCCGCGTTGCCCCTGACGGCGGAGCGGGGCGGGCATGCTGTGCCCACGCAGGACAATGTCACGGAGAGGGACGGAGTCGTCACATGGCGCAGATCGGACGGCGGGGGCTGCTCGCGGGTGCCGCGGGCGCGCTGGCCGCCACGGCCGGGGGCCCGGCAGCGGCGGCGGGGACCGGAGCGGGTGCGGGAGCAGGGGCGCGGCCGGCGG
>NZ_JBEZKZ010000155.1:0-3453 GCF_040651895.1 Streptomyces sp. NPDC048352 | reverse complement strand
CTGCAGGGGGGACCCTGTGGGAGAGTAGGACGCCGCCGAACAATCATTGTGGGAAAGCCCCGCACCTTCTGGTGCGGGGCTTTTCTGCGTTCCGGACCCGCCCCTGCGCCAACGGAGCCGTTGGGGGACTCCTGTAGGGTCAGGGGGCATCGATTCGACCGTTTCTAGCGTCACAGTGGAGGCCCCCGGGTGGAGGTCCAGGAGACTCGGGTTCAGACTGACCGAATTTTCACCATTCCGAACATCCTGAGCATGGCTCGTCTCGTCGGCGTGCCGCTGTTCCTCTGGCTGATCCTCGAGGAGTACGACGGCTGGGCGCTGGCCGTCCTCATGCTGAGCGGCATCAGTGACTACCTCGACGGAAAGCTCGCGCGCCGCTGGAATCAGATCAGCAAACTGGGCCGGCTGCTGGACCCCGCCGCGGACCGCCTCTACGTCCTGACCACGCTCTTCGGGCTGACCTGGCGCGAGATCCTGCCCCTGTGGCTCACCGCCGCGCTCCTGGCCCGTGAGGCGATGCTGCTGGTCATGGTGTGGATCCTGCGCCGGCACGGCTATCCGCCGCCGCAGGTGAACTTCCTCGGCAAGGCCGCCACCTTCAACCTGATGTACGCCTTCCCCCTCCTGCTGCTCAGTGACGGAACCGGCTGGTTGGCCTGGATGGCGTCCGTTTTCGGATGGGCGTTCGCGGGATGGGGTACAACGCTCTATTGGTGGGCAGGAATCCTTTACGTGGTGCAAGTCCGCCGTCTGGTGAAGGCGGACGCCACGGCCGATTGAGCTCACTCGGCGCCGGTACTGACGCGGAGGAGTAGCGGAGTATCCGTCCGAGAAGGGTGACGTCGGCTGGACCGTCATCTCTCTAGGAGGACTCTTCCGACATGAAGGCCGTCGTGATGGCCGGTGGCGAAGGTACGCGGCTTCGCCCCATGACCTCAAGCATGCCCAAGCCGCTCCTGCCGGTGGCGAACCGGCCGATCATGGAGCACGTGCTGAGGCTGCTCAAGCGGCATGGGCTCAGCGAGACCGTGGTCACGGTGCAGTTCCTGGCGTCGCTCGTCAAGAACTACTTCGGTGACGGCGAGGAGCTCGGAATGGAGCTCACCTACGCCAACGAGGAGAAGCCTCTCGGCACCGCCGGCAGCGTGAAGAACGCCGAGGAGGCCCTGAAGGACGACACGTTCCTCGTCATCTCCGGCGACGCGCTGACCGACTTCGACCTCACCGATCTCATCAATTTCCACAAGGAGAAGGGCGCACTCGTCACGGTGTGCCTGACCCGGGTGCCGAACCCGCTGGAATTCGGCATCACCATCGTGGACGAGGAAGGGAAGGTCGAGCGCTTCCTCGAGAAGCCCACCTGGGGGCAGGTGTTCTCGGACACCATCAACACCGGCATCTACGTGATGGAGCCGGAGATCTTCAACTACGTCGACCCCGACGTATCGGTCGACTGGTCCGGTGACGTCTTCCCGCAGCTGATGAAGGAAGGCCGGCCGATCTACGGCTACGTCGCCGAGGGCTACTGGGAGGACGTGGGCACCCACGAGAGCTACGTCAAGGCCCAGGCCGACGTGCTCGAGGGCAAGGTCCAGGTCGACATGGACGGCTTCGAGATCTCGCCCGGCGTGTGGGTGGCCGAAGGGGCGGAGGTCAGCCCTGACGCCGTGCTGCACGGGCCGCTGTACGTCGGCGACTACGCCAAGATCGAGGCCGGGGTGGAGCTCCGCGAGCACACGGTCGTCGGGTCGAACGTCGTCGTGAAGAGCGGCGCCTTCCTCCACAAGGCCGTGGTCCACGACAACGTGTACATCGGCCCGCACAGCAACCTGCGCGGCTGCGTGATCGGCAAGAACACCGACATCATGCGGGCCGCCCGCATCGAGGACGGCGCCGTCATCGGCGACGAGTGCCTGGTCGGCGAGGAATCCATCGTCCAGGGCAACGTGCGGGTGTACCCGTTCAAGACCATCGAGGCCGGCGCCTTCGTCAACACCTCGGTGATCTGGGAGTCCCGCGGGCAGGCCCACCTGTTCGGTGCCCGGGGCGTCTCCGGGATCCTGAACGTGGAGATCACCCCCGAGCTGGTGGTGAAGCTCGCGGGCGCGTACGCGACGATGCTGAAGAAGGGCGCCATCGTCACCACGTCCCGTGACCACTCCAGAGGTGCCCGGGCGCTCAAGCGCGCGGTGATCTCGGCGCTCCAGGCCAGTGCCATCGACGTACGCGACCTGGAGAACGTGCCGCTGCCGGTGGCGCGTCAGCAGACGGCCCGCGGCGCGGCCGGCGGGATCATGATCAGGACCTCGCCCGGGGTACCGGACTCGGTGGACATCATGTTCCTCGACGAGCGGGGAGCCGACCTCTCCCAGGCCCAGCAGCGCAAGCTGGACCGGGTGTACGCACGCCAGGAGTACCGGCGTGCCTTCCCCGGGGAGATCGGTGACCTGCAGTTCCCGTCGAGCGTCTTCGACTCGTACACGGGCTCGCTGCTGCGCCGGGTGGACACCACCGGGATCGCCGATGCCGGGCTCAAGGTGGTCGTGGACGCCTCGAACGGCAGTGCGGGGCTCGTGCTGCCGAGCCTCCTCGGCCGCCTCGGTGTCGACGCGCTGACGATCAACCCCGGTCTCGACGAGTCCAGGCCGACCGAGACCCGGGAGTCCCGGCGGGCGGGGCTGGTGCGGCTCGGCGAGATCGTGGCCTCTGCGAGGGCGGCCTTCGGGGTGCGGTTCGACCCGGTGGGCGAGCGGATCTCCCTGGTGGACGAGCGGGGCCGGATCATCGAGGACGACCGGGCACTGCTCGTGCTCCTGGACCTGGTGGCCGCCGAGAAGCGCAGCGGCAGGGTGGCCCTGCCGGTGACCACGACGCGCGTCGCCGAGCAGGTGGCGGCGTACCACGGCACCCAGGTGGAGTGGACGACGACCTCGCCCGACGACCTGACCCGGGTCGGCCGCGAGGAGACCACGATCTTCGGCGGGGACGGACGGGGCGGTTTCATCGTCCCGGAGTTCAGCAGCGTCTTCGACGGATCGGCGGCCTTCGTGCAGCTGATCGGACTGGTGGCGCGGACGCAGCTCACCCTGAGCCAGATCGACGCCCGCATCCCGCGCGCGCACGTGCTCAAGCGGGACGTGCCCACCCCCTGGGCGGCTAAGGGGCTCGTCATGCGGCGGGTCGTGGAGGCGGCCGGCGACCGTCAGGTGGACACCACCGACGGCGTGCGGGTGGTCGAGGCCGACGGCCGGTGGGCGCTGGTCCTGCCGGACCCGGCGGAGGCCGTCACCCACCTGTGGGCCGAGGGCCCCGACGACGCCTCCGCGCAGGCACTGCTCGACGAGTGGGGCGCGGTCGTGGACGGAGCCGGGCAGCACTGACCGGCGGGCGTCAGCCGGGAACGCGGTTCCGGCGGGGCCGGGGGGGGGGGCCCCCCCCCCCCCCCCCCCCGGC
>NZ_JBEZKZ010000154.1:2071-3669 GCF_040651895.1 Streptomyces sp. NPDC048352 | reverse complement strand
TGCAATTTCACCGGGCCTATGGTTGAGACAGTCGAGAAGTCGTTACGCCATTCGTGCAGGTCGGAACTTACCCGACAAGGAATTTCGCTACCTTAGGATGGTTATAGTTACCACCGCCGTTTACTGGCGCTTAAGTTCTCAGCTTCGCAACCCCGAAAGGTCACTAACCGGTCCCCTTAACGTTCCAGCACCGGGCAGGCGTCAGTCCGTATACATCGCCTTACGGCTTCGCACGGACCTGTGTTTTTAGTAAACAGTCGCTTCTCGCTGGTCTCTGCGGCCACCCCCAGCTCAGGAAGCAAGTTCCTTCACCAGTGATGGCCCCCCTTCTCCCGAAGTTACGGGGGCATTTTGCCGAGTTCCTTAACCATAGTTCACCCGAACGCCTCGGTATTCTCTACCTGACCACCTGAGTCGGTTTAGGGTACGGGCCGCCATGAAACTCGCTAGAGGCTTTTCTCGACAGCATAGGATCATCCACTTCACCACAATCGGCTCGGCATCAGGTCTCAGCCTTATATGAGGGACGGATTTGCCTACCCCTCGGCCTACACCCTTACCCCGGGACAACCACCGCCCGGGCTGGACTACCTTCCTGCGTCACCCCATCGCTTACCTACTACCACCTTGGATCGCCGGCTCCACCACTTTCCTTTCCCCGAAGGGTCCGGAACGGCTTCACGGGCTTAGCATCAGAGGATTCGATATTGGGCGTTTCAAAGCGGGTACCGGAATATCAACCGGTTGTCCATCGACTACGCCTGTCGGCCTCGCCTTAGGTCCCGACTTACCCTGGGCAGATCAGCTTGACCCAGGAACCCTTAGTCAATCGGCGCACACGTTTCTCACGTGTGTATCGCTACTCATGCCTGCATTCTCACTCGTGAACCGTCCACAACTAGCTTCCGCTGCTGCTTCACCCGGCACACGACGCTCCCCTACCCATCACAGCGGGCGTTGGCCCTATTGCTGCAATGACACGACTTCGGCGGTACGCTTGAGCCCCGCTACATTGTCGGCGCGGAATCACTTGACCAGTGAGCTATTACGCACTCTTTCAAGGGTGGCTGCTTCTAAGCCAACCTCCTGGTTGTCTCTGCGACTCCACATCCTTTCCCACTTAGCGTACGCTTAGGGGCCTTAGTCGATGCTCTGGGCTGTTTCCCTCTCGACCATGGAGCTTATCCCCCACAGTCTCACTGCCGTGCTCTCACTTACCGGCATTCGGAGTTTGGCTAAGGTCAGTAACCCGGTAGGGCCCATCGCCTATCCAGTGCTCTACCTCCGGCAAGAAACACACGACGCTGCACCTAAATGCATTTCGGGGAGAACCAGCTATCACGGAGTTTGATTGGCCTTTCACCCCTAACCACAGGTCATCCCCCAGGTTTTCAACCCTGGTGGGTTCGGTCCTCCACGAAGTCTTACCTCCGCTTCAACCTGCCCATGGCTAGATCACTCCGCTTCGGGTCTAGAGCGTGCAACTCAATCGCCCTATTCGGACTCGCTTTCGCTACGGCTTCCCCACACGGGTTAACCTCGCTACACACCGCTAACTCGCAGGCTCATTCTTCAAAAGGCACGCAGTCACGACCGTT
>NZ_JBEZKZ010000153.1:0-3931 GCF_040651895.1 Streptomyces sp. NPDC048352 | reverse complement strand
TTCGTATCCACCTCCCCGCATCCAGGAGAATCAGGTCATGAGCAACCCCCAGCAGCTGCGTTACACCAAGGAGCACGAGTGGCTGTCGGACGCCGCCGGCCGGGGTCACGTTCCCGTTCCCGGTGGTGCCCTTGGCGCCGGCCGGCTGAACGGTGCCGGTGCTGCCCGAACCGCCGGTGCCCGTGCCGGTGGTGCTGCCGGTGGTGCCGGTGCCCGTGCCGCCCGATGCTTCCTTCCACCCCGCGGCCACGTCCTTGGCCCGTGCCACGTGCTGTCCGCTCTTCAGGAACGCGGCCCGGTCCTCCCGCGAGCCCTTGAGCGCGGCGAGGGCGGCCTTCTTCAGCTCCGGGCCGGCCTTGGACACCATCGACGAGATCAGGACCGCGTTGTCGTCGTCGCGCAGCACGTGCTGCTCGTTCTTCACGAACTGGCGCAGCTGCTGCGGGGTGGGGTTGCCCTCGAGGAGCTTGATGATCCCCTCCTTCAGGCCCGGCCCCGCGTCCTTCAGCATCCCGAGCAGGGCGACCCGGTCGTCCTCGGCGCGGACCTTGTGCTGGCCGGTGGCGACGAACGCGCGGATCTGCTCGCGCGTGCCGTGGTCCATCAGCTCGTTGACGGCCTTGGTGATGCCCTTGCCGGCGCCGTTGAGCATGCGCATCATCTCGACGCGGTCGTCCTCGAGGCGGGCGGCGTGCTGCCCTTCGTTCAGGAAATCGGTGAAGGCAGCCTGGGTGTTCTTGAGCAGGGCCTCCTTGGCGGCCGCCTTCACGGCCTTGCCGCCCGCGTAGTGGATCTGCGAGATCCGGACGTAGTCGTCGTCGAGCTGCTCCAGGGCCCATTCGACCGCCAGGAACTTCTGCAGGTCGGCGGCCGTGCCCTTGAGGGCCTTCTCCGCGGCGGCCCGCACGCCGGGACCCGACGCCGGGTCCTTCAGGATCTTCTCGATCCGGGCCCGGTCCTTGGCCGCCTGGTCCTCGGCGGGGGTCTTCGCGGGGGTCTCGGCCGGCTTTGCGACGCCGCCCTGCGGGTCCTGGTCGGGCGCCGTCGGCGACGACGGGGTGGCCGGCGCCGCCCCCGACGAGGCGTCAGCGGCGAAGGCGGGCGAGGCGAGCAGGACGGCCGGCGCCATCGCGGCGGTGGCCACGACGGACGCGATCCGGGGCAGCTTCACAGGCGGGGTTTCCATTCTTCACATGTGTGATGATCGGCAGCCTGTGAAGGATAGGTGCCCTTCCCGCTCCCTAAGCGTCGATTTTGCGACAAATGCGGCTCGCGGTGGCCGGGGGCCGGTGAGGCGCCGGAAGGGCTCGCGGCTCCGGCTCAGGGCTCTGGGCTCGCGCCTCAGGTCTCAGGGCTCGGGGTTCTCACAGCTCTACGGCGACCCCCTCGCGGGACGACCGGCGGGCCGCCTCCAGCACCTCCAGGCAGCGCGCCGCCTCGTCGGCCGTGACCGGCGCCGGGCCGCCCGTGCGCAGGGCCGCCGCGACCGCCGCGTAGTACGCGGGGTAGTCGCCCGCCGCCGTCGGCACCGGCAGGCCGCCGCCCGTGAGCGGGGACTCGCCGGAGCCCAGCCGCCCCCACAGGTGCTCGGGCTCCTCGCCCCACGGCTGCCCCTCGGCGCCCGGCCGCAGGCCCTCGCGCAGGGCGGCCTCCTGGGGGTCCAGGCCGTACTTGACGTAGCCGGCGCGCGAGCCGAGGACGCGGAACCGCGGGCCGAGCTGGGCGGCGGTCGCGCTGACGTAGAGGTGCGAGCGGACTCCGTTCGCGTGCGTGAGCGCGATGAAGGTGTCGTCGTCGGCCTCGGCGCCCGGGCGGCGCACGTCGGTCTCCGCGTAGACGCGTACCGCCCGGCCGAACAGCACCAGCGCCTGGTCCACGACGTGGCTGCCGAGGTCGTACAGCAGGCCGCCGATCTCCTCGGGGGCTCCGGACTCGCGCCAGCCGCCCTTGAGCTGCGGGCGCCAGCGCTCGTAGCGGGACTCGAAGCGCAGGACGTCGCCGAGTTCGCCCTGCGCGAGGAGCCTGCGCAGGGTGAGGAAGTCGTTGTCCCAGCGGCGGTTCTGGAAGACGGACAGGAAGGTGCCGGTGCGCTCCGCGAGGGCGGCCAGCTCGCGGGCCTCGGCGGCGGTGGCGGCGAGCGGCTTGTCCACGACCACCGGGATGCCGGCGGTGAGGGCGGCCGTGGCGAGCGGGACGTGGGTCTTGTTGGGGGAGGCGACGACGACCAGGTCCGGGGTGTCGGGGCCGTCCCACAGCTCGTCGGCGGAAGCACGGACGCGGACGTCCGGGTGGGCCTCGCGGGCCTGGGCCTGCCGGCCGGGGTCGGAGGTGACGACCGTGTCGAGGAGGAGGCCCTCGGTCGCGGACACGAGCGGCGCGTGGAAGACGGATCCGGCGAGTCCGTAGCCGATGAGCGCGACGCGCAGGGGGGTGGGGAAGGTGGTCATGGGACCACTTTGGCAACACTGTTGCGTAAGTGCAAGGAGGGTGGACAATGGGCGGGTGAACAGGGGCAAGGGGGACGAGGCCGGCGAGGCCGGGGAGCGCATCGGAGGCGGGAGCGGCGGCCGCGGCGGGGCGAACCTGCCGGCGCTGCGCGGGCACAACGAGGCGCTGCTGCTGGACCTGCTGCGCGCCGCCGGGGCGCCGGGGCTGGGCCGTGCCGAGCTCGCCGGCCGTACGGGGCTCACCCCGCAGGCCGTCAGCAAGATCACCGCCCGGCTGGCCGCGGAGGGCCTGGTGGCCGAGGCCGGGCGTGGCGCCTCCACGGGCGGCAAGCCGCGCACCCTGCTGCGGCTGGTGCCCGGGGCCCGGCACGCGGTCGGGGTGCACCTGGACCGCGACGAGCTGAGTGCCGTCCGGGTCGACCTGGCGGGCGGCGTCGTCGCGCGGTGGAGCGGACCGCTCGACTTCGGGGCCGGTCCCGAACTGGTGGTGGACGCGGTTGTACGCGCGCTCGCGCGGGTTTCCGCGGAGCCGGGAGCGGGGCCGCCGCTGCTCGGGGTGGGCGCCGCAGCGCCGGGCCCGCTGGACTGGCGCAGCGGGGTGCTCGGGAGGGTGACGGGATACCCGGACTGGGCGGGGTACCCGTTGCGGGAGGTACTGGCGGGGCGCCTGGGGTTGCCCGTGGTGCTGGACAAGGACACCAACGCCGGGGTCGTGGCGGGGGCCCCGGGCGGGCCCGGGTCGGGCACCTCCGTGTACCTGCACGTCGGGACCGGGCTCGGGGCGGGGCTGCGGCTGGACGGGGCGGTCCACCGGGGCGGGCGCTCGGCGGCGGGGGAGTTCGGCCACCAGGTGCTGCGGCTGGACGGACCGGCGTGCCGGTGCGGGGGGCGGGGCTGCCTGGAGGTGCTGTGCCTGGGGGCGGTGGCCCGGGGCGACCTGGCGGAGGCGGCGCGGATCCTGGGGGAGGGGGCGGCGAACCTGGCCGCCCTGCTCGACGTGGACCGGGTGCTGCTGGGGGGCCGGGTGGTGGACGCGGCCCCGGAGGTCTTCGTGGCCGGGGTCCGCGGGGCGCTGGAGGCCCGCGTCCTGCTGGAGCGCCCCCCGACAGTCGCGCGGGCCTCGGCGGGGGTGGCGGAGGGCGCGGCGGCGCTGGTCCGGGGGCGGGTGTTCGGCTGGACGTGACGCTCGCCTGGCCGGCGGAAGCGGGGGGCTCCGCACCGGAGCCCGCTGGCTGCGCACGGGCGGGCGGGGCCCGGCCCCGGGGCCCCCTGGTGCGGCCGGGATGGGCGGCGCGGTGGTGTGGCCGGCTCGGCCGGGGTGGTTGCGCGGTGGTATGGCCGGCCCGGCAGCCATAACGGTAGGGCGGGGGTGCGGTGCCGCTGCGCGGGGCCGGCCCGCCGTACGGACCCCGAGGCGCCGGTGGTGGACCGGCTCTCGGAGATCCTCGCCGACGCCCCGTCCAGCCGCAGCGCCTCCGCCCGGC
>NZ_JBEZKZ010000152.1:0-4219 GCF_040651895.1 Streptomyces sp. NPDC048352 | reverse complement strand
ATCGGCACCTTCAGCCCCGCCACGTCGAGGGCGGTGCGGAAGCGCTTGACCGCCTGCTCGCGGGCGGCCTCGCCAGCGGCGCCGGCCGCGCCCGAGGTGCCCGCGCCGTCGGTGTCCGCCGCGCCGGAGTCGACGCCGCCGGGGGCTCCTGCGCCGGTTGCGCGGAGGTCCGTACCGCCCGGGCGGAGCGCGGCGCCGTCCGTACCGGCCGCGGTGGCCGCGCCGCCATCCGCCGCGGTGACCCCGCGGGCGAAGGCCTCGCCCACGCCACCGTCCCCGTCTCCGTCGCGGGGCGGGCCGGCACCGGCGCCGGGGCCTGCGCAGGGGTTCGCGCTGGCCCGCCTCGGGCACTCCGCGTACGGGCAGCACACCGGTCCCGAACTGGAGACCTGGCGCAGCAGCTGGGTGTGGCAGCGGTGGGGCCTGGTGGCGGGCGGGCAGCGGTTCGGGCAGGGGATCACCGTCGCCTCCCGCTCCACGGTGGAGATCACCCTCAACCGGCAGTGCACCCGCTTCTCGGCACGGGCCGGGGTGGACGGGCTGTCGCTGCTGACCGACGGGACGGTGCGGTTCTCCGTGTACGGCGACGGTCAGCGGCTGTGGCGTTCGGACGCGCTCGGGTACGGCGACGCCCCCGTGCCGGTCGACGTGCCCCTGGCCGGGCGCACGACGCTGCGGCTCGTGGTGGAGCAGGCCGCACCGGGACACCTGCCGACGCTGGCGAGCTGGGCCGACGCGGTGATCAGCTGCCGCTGACGCCGGCGTCCACCGTGAAGGCGGACAGTACGGCGGCCACCTCGGCCGGGGTCAGGGTCCGGCCCTCGGCTTCCGCCTGAGCCTGGCCGGCCGCCCCGAGGGCCGCGCGGGTGCGCTCCGGAAGTCCCTCCAGGGCGGCCTCCTCCGGCACCGGGCGGGGCCGGCCCGCGCGCCATGAGGTGGCCGCGGCGAGCACTCGTACGCTCTCGGCCGGATGCCCGGCGTCGGCCAGCAGCAGGGACGCCGTCTCGGCGAGACCGGCCAGGAAGCGTTCGGCGCAGCGCGCGCCGGCCGCCTCGGCGAGGGCGGGCCCGATCCTGGCCAGGCCCGCCTCCGGGCCCCGGGCGCGGGCGGCCAGGACGGCCTCGGCCAGATCGAGCCCGGCGGTGAGCTGCGGGGGCGTGGTGATCCGTGCGGCTTCGGCGCGGGCCCGGGCGCAGGCGGCCGCCGCCCGGGGGAAGTCGCCGTTCCGGAGGGCGAGCAGGGCGGTCAGGAGTCCGGCGAAGGTGGTCACGTCGTACACCGCGCCGCGCTCGTCGGCTTCGTGCACGGCCTCGGCGAGGAGCCGTTCGGCACTCTCGTAGTCCCCGGCGCAGAAGGCGGTTTCCGCGATGCGGGCGATCGCGAAGGGCGCCTCGATGTGGGCGCCGACCTCGCGGGCCAGCCGCAGGCACTCCTCGTACGCGGCGCGGGCGCTGTCGTACTGGCCGCGTGCGAGCGCGGCCTCTCCGGACGCGCTGGCCACCTGGGCGCGGATCCAGCGGTCCCCGACGCGGTCGGCGATGGCGTGGAGCTCGGCGAGGTCGGCGTCGGCGGTGTCGAGGCCGCCGGTCATGTCGAGCGCCGCGTGGGTGCGCATCAGCAGGGTGACGCCGAGTTCCCAGTCGCCCGCGTGGCGCCGGCAGTTGGCGACGGTCGTCTCGAGTTCGGTGTGGAAGTGGGCGGCCTCGCCGGTGAGGAAGGAGGTGGCGGGCCAGAGCATGCCGGGGAAGACGGTGCTTTCCGGGCAGCCCCGGCGGAAGGCCGCCTTGACGCGGGCGGCGCGGGCGCGCTGCTCGGGCGTGCGGAACCCCTCCAGGCCCGTGCTCTCGGCGATCAGGAAGACGTGGAGGATCTCCAGGCGCATGAAGTGCCAGTACGCCGGGGTGCCCTCGGGCGGGTCAGCGGGGGTCCGGGCGAGGACCCGGCCGGTCCATTCGGCGCCCTCGACGCGGTAGTTGCGCAGCCACCAGAACCAGCTGAGGGCGAAGACGAGGCGCCGGGCGATCTCCGGGCCGGTCCCTTCGGGGTCGCCGTCGGTGGCGGTGTGGAGGGCGCCGCGGAGGTTGTCGAGCTCGGTCTCGACGCGCCGGATCCAGGGGAGCTGGCCCGGGGAGCGCAGCAGCGGCTCGGCCCGCTCGGCGAGGGCGAGGTAGTGGCCGGCGTGCCGCAGGGCGGTGGCGCGGGCGTCGTCGGGGTCCTCGGCGAGGCGCTCGGCGGCGTACTCGTGGATGGTCTCCAGCATGCGGTAGCGCATGCCGTCGGGCTCGGGGACGGCCACGACGAGGGACTTGTCGACGAGGGCCGCCATGGTGTCGGCGGCGCCGGGCGCGCGGGCGTCGCCGCAGACGGCTTCGGCGGCGTCCAGGTCGCAGCCGCCGGCGAAGACGGACAGCCGGGCGAGGACGGTGCGCTCGGCCGCGTCGAGGAGGTCCCAGGACCAGTCGACGACGGCGCGCAGGGTCTGCTGGCGGGGCAGGACGGTACGGGCGCCGCCGGTCAGCAGGCGGAAGCGGTCGTCGAGGCGGTCGGCGATCTGGCGCGGGGTGAGCAGGCGCAGCCGGGCGGCGGCCAGCTCGATGGCGAGCGGCAGCCCGTCCAGGCGGTCGCAGATCTCGGCGACGGCGGCCGGGTCCTCGACGGGGCTGAAGCCGGGGCGGGCGGCGGCGGCACGGTCGGCGAAGAGGCGGTGCGCGGGGCCGGGCGGCAGCGGATCGAGCGGGCGCAGGAACTCGCCGGGCACGCCGAGGGGTTCGCGGCTGGTGGCGAGGATCCGCACGCCGGGGCAGTGGGTGAGGAGGCGTTCGGCGAGTTCGGCGGCGGCCCCGATGACGTGCTCGCAGTTGTCGAGGACGAGGAGCAGGCGGCGGTGTGCGCAGTGTTCGACGAGGACGGCGGTGGGGTCGTCGTGGGCGGCGGTCTTCTCCCGGGCGACGAGGCCGTTGTCGCGCAGGCCGAGGGCGCTGAGGACGGCGCCGGGGACGGCGGCGAGGTGGTCGAGGCGGGCGAGTTCGACGAGCCAGCCGGAGCCGGGGCGGGCGGCGGCCGCGTGCTCGGCGAGGCGGGTCTTGCCGGAACCGCCGGGGCCGGTGAGGGTGACGAGGCGTACGCGGTCCAGGTCCTCGGCAAGGGCGGCGAGTTCGGGCTCGCGGCCGACGAAGGAGGTCAGGCGGGGGCGGATGTTGCCGCGGGGCTGCGGGGGCGGGGCCTGGAGCAGTTCGGCGTGCAGCGCGCGCAGCCGCGGGCCGGGGTCCGCGCCGAGGCCTTCGGCGAGGTCGCGGCGGGTGCGCTCGTATGCGGCGAGGGCGTCGGCGGGGCGGCCCGCGGCGCGCAGGGCACGGAGCTGCTGGGCGCGCAGTGGTTCGTCGTACGGATGCTCCTGGATCAGCGCCTCGATCTCCGGCAGGAGTGCGGCGGGGGCGGTGGCGCCGCTGCGCAGGTCGGCCTCGATGCGGTCCCGCAGGGCGGCGGCGCGGCGGGCTTCGCAGGCGGCGGCGTGTGCGGTGCGGGCGGGTTCGGGGAGGTCGGCCAGGGCGGGGCCGCGCCACAGGGCGAGGGCCTCGCGCAGGGTGGTGGCGGCGGTGGCGGGGTCGGCGGTGAGCTGCTCGGCGCCGAGGGCCGCGAGGCGGGTGAAGCGGTGGAGGTCGACGTCCTCGCGGGTGGCGGCGAGGCGGTAGCCGCCGGCGGGGTCGGCGTGGACGGCTTCGCGGGAGCCGAGGGTGCGGCGCAGGCGGGAGACGAGGGCCTGGAGGGCGGCGGGGGCGTCCTGGGGCGGGTCGTCGCCCCAGACCTCGTCGACCAGGTCGGTGACGGAGGCGGCGCCGGGGGCGCCGGCGCGCAGGGCGAGGGCGGTGAGGAGCGCGCGCAGGCGGGCGCCGCCGGGGGTGAGGGGGGCGCCGGTGTCGTCGCGGGCCGTGGTGGTGCCGAGGATGAGGTACCGCACCGGGGCCATTCTGCCTTGGCCCTGCGGGGCGGGCGGGGGCGGGCGGCTGCCGCCGCCGGGGTGCCGCTGGGCGAGGCCGTACCCCGGCGCTTCAGCTACCGCCGGAGCTCGGGGCCGCCGCGGCGGCCCGTCGGCGGCCGCCGGGGCGGAACCTGCCGGGCCGTCACCGGGCCGACGGGGCGGGAGCCCAGCGGGGCGGCTGCCGCCGAGGGGGTGACGCCGGACGAGGCCGTACCCCCGCGCTTCAGCTACCGCCGGGGC
>NZ_JBEZKZ010000151.1:0-4234 GCF_040651895.1 Streptomyces sp. NPDC048352 | reverse complement strand
TCTACCCTCCCCCCCCGGCGGCCTCACGGGGAGGGCCCCCCCGGGGTCCCCCCGAAGTCCCGCCTGCCCTGCGGGCGGCCGGCGCTACTTCGCGGACACCCCCCTAGAGCGTCGGCAGCCAGCCGACCTTGCCCGCGAGCAGGGCGTACCCGCCGAAGGCGACGATGTCGAGCAGGGCGTGCGCGACGACCAGGGGGCCCACCCGGCCCCAACGCCGGTAGGCCAGGACGAAGACGACGCCCATCACCATGTTGCCGACGAAGCCGCCGACGCCCTGGTAGAGGTGGTACGAGCCGCGCAGCACCGAGCTGGCGAGCAGCGCGGCCGTCGGCGACCACCCGAGCCGGTCCAGCCGGCGCAGCAGGTACGCCAGCACGATGACCTCCTCCACCACGGCGTTCTGCACCGCGGAGAGGATCAGGACCGGGAACTTCCACCACACGTCGGGCAGCGCCTCCGGCACCACCGTCAGGTTGCAGCCCGTGGCCCGGGCCGCCAGGTAGAAGGCCAGCCCGGCGCTGCCGATGCCGGCGGCCACGAGGGCGCCCCGGGCCAGGTCCCGTCCGGGCCGGGTGCGGTCGAAGCCCAGGACCCGCAGCCCGGGCGCTCCCTCGCGGGTCAGCAGGTGGGCGACGAGCAGCACGGGGACCAGCGCGCTCGCGATCCCGAACAGCTGCCAGGCCAGGTCCAGCCAGGGCCGCCCGGGTGCGTACGAGCCGTTGAGCGTGGCGGCCTGGTCCTTGAGGCCGCCCGGCTTGGTGAGCGAGCCGATGAAGCTGATCAGCGCGGAGACCCCGCTCGCGCCCAGCGACAGCGCCAGCACGAGCAGCGTCTCGGTGCGCAGGACCCGGCGCCCGTCCTCGCGCAGTTCCACGACCACCGGCTCCGGCTGCACCCGCACGCCTGACTCCCGTCCCGATCCGACCACCACCCCATACTGCCCCCTCGGGGACGGGAAGGGATCAGCGGGACGGGATCAGCGGGGGACGGGCCGGCCGGCGCGGATCACCGGCCGGCACGAGCACCGTTCAGCGGCGGACCGCCGCCCTGGCGTCCACTTCCTGCTCCTCCAGGCCCACGGGCCAGGTGTGCACGGGGGCGCCCTTGTGCATCAGCTCGCTGTAGCGCCGGGTGGTCGCCGCCAGGGCGGCGTCGCGTTCGAGGCCGCCCGCGAGCGCCCGGTGGTACGTCTCCACCTGCCAGGTCGCCCCGTTCACCCGGCGCCGGCACCGCTCCTCGATGATCCCGAGGTAGTGGTCCCGGTCGGCGGGTTCGATGCCCCAGGCATCCAGCCCGGCCGCGGCCATCGGCAGCAGCTCGTCCAGCACCAGCCGTACCGCGGGCACGCTCACCAGTCCCCCGGCCCGGCCCCGGCGCGGCCAGCGGATCCGCGCGTCGATCCCGTACCGGCAGGCCGCGTCGAAGTTGGCCTCCGCCTCCGCGAACGGCATCCGGGTCCACACCGGACGCTGCTCGTCCGCGAGGGTCCGTACGAGGCCGTAGTAGAAGGCGGCGTTGGCGACGACGTCGGCCACGGTGGGTCCGGCGGGCAGGACGCGGTTCTCCACCCTCAGGTGCGGCACCCCGTCGGCGACCCCGTAGACGGGCCGGTTCCACCGGTAGACCGTGCCGTTGTGCAGCACCAGTTCCTGCAGGCTCGGCACCCCGCCCTCGGCGAGCACCCGCAGCGGCTCCTCCTCGTCGCAGATCGGCAGCAGGGAGGGGAAGAAGCGGACGTTCTCGGCGAACAGCTCGTACGCCGAGTCCACCCACCGCTCCCCGAACCAGGTCCGCGGCCTCACCCCCTGCGCCTGGAGCTCCGGCGGCCGGGTGTCGGTGGCCTGGGTGAACAGCGGCGGACGCGACTCGCGCCACAGCTCCCGCCCGAACAGGAAGGGCGAGTTGGCCCCCACCGCTATCTGCACGGCCGTCACCGCCTGCGCCGCGTTCCACACGTCGGCGAACCGGGCCGGGGTCACCTGCAGGTGCAGCTGTACGGAGGTGCAGGCGGCTTCCGGCACGATCGACCCGGTGCTCCAGCTCAGCCGCTCGACCCCGTCGATGTCGAGGCGGAAGTCCTCGCCGCGCATCATCAGGATCTGCTCGTTGAGCAAGGAGTAGCGGTCCACCGCCGAGAGGTTCGCCAGGGCCAGGTCCGCGCGGGAGATGGTGGGCAGTATCCCGATCATCACGACGCCCGCGTCGATCTCCACGGCCTGCCGGTGGGCGTAGTGGAGGCCCGCGCTCA
Source organism: Streptomyces sp. NPDC048352 (assembly GCF_040651895.1). Classification (NCBI taxonomy): domain Bacteria; kingdom Bacillati; phylum Actinomycetota; class Actinomycetes; order Kitasatosporales; family Streptomycetaceae; genus Streptomyces; species Streptomyces sp. NPDC048352. Next base: position 1,986 of record NZ_JBEZKZ010000151.1, on the reverse strand, counting down.
GTTCTTCGGCGAGCTGGTCGAATACCCTGCCGTCGAGCCGGTGCGGGAGTACGTTCACCTCCAGGTTGAACATTCCCAGTTCGGTCTGGAAATCAGGGCTCGCAATCCTCTCCAGTACCTGCGCATTCACCATGCGCGGCAAACCGTCGGCACCTGCGAGATTCAGCTCGATCTCCAGTCCCATCATGTTCTTGGGACGATCGAACCTCTTCTCCGCCAGAAGCCGCTCCAGCCCCTCCAGGCACTCGTGAAGCTTCCTCCGATACCGATGCCGATCGGACAGGTCGAATCCGCCTGCCACGACCTTCTCCCCCATCGAAGCGTCCCTCCACGAGTCCGGCCCGGTCCGCCCGGGCGCACGTTACGGTCGATGATGCCCCGCCCCGGTGATCGATAACGCCGGGCCGGGACGGCTTGGCGGGGAGCGCGCGCCGGTATGGCCGGATGGGCGCTCCGGCACATTCCCGTGGCAACCGGCCGGACGCAAATTCCGCATGGCCTTTGCCGATTCCGGATTACCGGAGCTTTCCAGCCGAGCCCCCATCCGGTAACCTCCGAGGTCAGCGCGGTCTGTCCACGCGCAACCGGCATGAATACCATGACAGCGGGACCGGAAGACGCCTTGCCGGAAATAGCCGGGACGGCTAGCCGAAACACTGCGTGAACACATGTCGTATAAACTCCGCAAACGAGGCAGAGAGTTGGCGCGCGGCCATTGCCCCAAAGCCCACCTCTGACCCCAGAATGCGACTGCTCCGTCCGCACTTTCCCCCGTACCACCGGTCTCCCAAGTGAGAGGCGACCCACCATGCCGCTGCATGTCCCCCCGGCTCCCGCGCCCGCCCTGCGCAGCGTCCTCGCGGCACTCGGTTCCCCCACCGCCGTCCACGAGGCGCACACCCCCGCCCTGCGCTCGTTCCAGGGGCCCTTGACCGCCGAACTCCCGCTCCCGGTGCACGTGCTCGACCGGCTCGGTGTGTCCGGCCACGCGTCCGGCGGCCGCCCGCCCCGTACGCGGCTCACCGGCTGGCGGTTCCTGATCCGCGGCGGCGACCGCTTCGTCGCGGCGGCCGACACCCGCCTCACCCCGGACGGCTGGGCCTTCTCCCACTTCTTCGAGGGCCCCTACGTGGCCGCCACGGAACGCGCCCTGCGCCAGGCGGAGTCGCTGGGCAAGAGCTACCAGCCCCGGCTGCTGTCCGTACCGGAGCTGTACATGCTGACCCTGTGGCTGCACGGGGCGGTCGGCGCCGACGCGGCCGCCGGCCTGCCCGCCGCCGCGGACCTGCTGGTACCGCTGGCCCCGGCCCCGCCCGGGATCGCCCCCTACCGGCCGTACCCGGTCTCGGAGCTGCTGCCCGTGCTGACCCACCGGCTGACCCCGGCGGCCCCACCCGCCCCGCCCACGCTCGCGGCCCCCGCGGCTTGACCCGGGTGACCCATTCGGCCTAGTCCGCTCGGGTCAATGCGAACCACCCGAAATGACAGGGGAGTTGGCCTGAACCGCCCGCACGGGTGATGCGTCCTCATTCCAAGAGGACAGCTGCCGGGAAATACCTGCGAAGCAGCCGTCCTGGGGGAACACTGAGGACATCCTCCCCGCAGGTGCGGGGACGACACAGGGGGACGGCCATGAATCACGCATCGAGCCGTAGCGAACAGACCACACCGCAGCGAAAGAACCCATCCATGTGCCAGCACCAGCCTGCCTGCCCGTCATCAGAATCCGCCGACCGGGAGGCCGCGCGCCCGGTGGCCAACCATCCGGAACAGGGCTGGAGCCTGCTGTGCAACGGCGTCCTGCTCTTCGAGGACACCGGTGAGCTGCTGCCGGACGGCCAGATCATCGCCCCGCACCGCCCGCTCGCGGTGGCCTAGGAGCAGGCACCGCGGACGGTGAAGGGGCCGGTCCCGGAGCGCGATGCTCCGGAACCGGCCCCTTCACCGTGTCACCGGCCCCTCGGCGGGCGGGCCCGGGGCGCCCCG
>NZ_JBEZKZ010000150.1:0-4396 GCF_040651895.1 Streptomyces sp. NPDC048352 | reverse complement strand
CCCCGGGCCCCCGGCGGGCCGGCCGGCCCGGCCGGGAGGGTCATGCGTCGACCGCCTTCAGCTCCCAGCGCAGCTCCTCCACCAGCCGCTTGCCGGTGACCGTCAGCTCCGCCGCCCCCGCCAGCCGGTCCAGCGCGCGGTGGATGCGGTCGGTGCCGCCGGGCTCCTGCGTCCGGGTGGCCCGGCGGTACGCCTCCACCGCGACCCGCTCGTGGACGTCGGCCAGCAGCCGCGACACCGGCACCGGACGCGTCCGCCAGGGCGAGGGGTGCTCCCAGGCCCCGTCCAGCGCGTAGAGGTCGGCCACCTCGGTCAGTGCCCGCAGCCGGGCCCGGCGGCGGCCGGTGAGCAGGGCCAGGGCGGTCTCCCTGACCCCGGCGGCGTACGGCACCCCGAGCGCGCCCGGCCCGTGCCGCCCGGCCTCGCCCCAGCCCCCGGCCCGCGGCCCGCCGGCGAGCGGCGTCAGGGTGCTCAGCCCGGCGGCGGCCGCCCGCGCGAACCCGGGGACGGTGCGGTGCAGCAGTGCCCAGGCCGCGCCGAGGCGACCCCGCCACTCGTCGGCCTCCCCGGAGCCCAGCCGCAGCCGGGGCGGGCGGGCGAAGCAGTTGCGGTACGGGTCCAGGTCCTCCAGCGCCACCGCGGGCTCCCCGGGCCCGGGCGACCAGGTCCGTACGGGCAGCCACCGAGCGTCCCCCGCCGCCGGGCCGAAGCGGTGCTCGGTACGGCCCTCCCGGACGACCGCGTACCCCTCGCCGGTGGCGTGCAGCACGGCGCGGCCCCGCGTACCGGGCTCCCCGAGCCGCAGCAGCCCCAGCGTCGGCAGGTACACCTCCCCGTCCCGGTAGGCCACCTCCGCCGGCAGCCCGAGCCCGCCCCGCAGTACGGCGGCGGCCGCCAGCGCGGCGAGCCTGCGGGCCGCCCCCGGGCCGTCGGGGCGCCCCTCCCGCACGGCGTCCAGGGCCTCCAGCACCCAGGTCCGGGTGAACGGGTGGCCCAGTACGGCGTCCAGCGCGCCCGCGCCCGCCTCCCCGGCCTCCTCCACCCCGGCCAGCAGCTCCCAGGCCCGCGCCCAGCCGGGGTCCCCCGCGAGGTCCCCGTGCAGGCGGGCCAGCAGGACCCGGGTCAGCTCCTCCTGCGCCCGGGCCAGTTCGGCCGGGTCGGCCAGCTCGCGGGCGGTCAGGGCGGCGGCCGTACGCCCCTCGACCCCCTCCACCAGCTCGCGCAGGTCGGAGCAGTAGACGGAGGGGTTGTCGAAGCCGTTGTCCTCGCGGTAGCGGTGCGTGTAGAGCCCGCCCCCGCACGAACGTACGACAGGGCAGCGGCGGCACGTGTCGCTGACGCCCGCGAGCCCCAGCTGCCGGGCCCGGATCCCCGGGTGCGCGGCGACCTCGTCGAAGGTGTGGGCGAAGACGTCGAACCCGGTGGCGGGGGCCCCCTCGAAGGCGCTCTTGAGGGAGTCGGCCTGCTCCAGCGTCCCGTCGGTCTCCACCACGACGAGGTCGGTCGGGGCCAGCCCCAGGGACTCCGTCAGGCTCGGACCGCCGCCCAGCGTCGACAGCAGGGACTCGAAGAGCCGTACCGGCACGGGCCGTTCCAGCTGCTCCCAGCGGTCGAAGACGCGCAGCAGCCAGCGCGCGTACGCGTCGGGCGCGCCGCCGGCGCGCTCCGGCGGGGTCTGCCAGGTGGCGTGCGGCAGCAGGAAGTCCACCCGGGGCGGCTCCAGCGCCACCAGGGCGTCGAGGACGGCGACGGGGTCGTTGGCCACGTCCACGGTGCAGAGCAGGCCCAGGTAGAGGTGGCGGTAGGGCGCGGAGCGCAGCAGTTCCAGGGAGGCCAGGACCAGGGGGTGGCTGGAGCGGCCGTCGGCGAAGCGGCGGTGGCGGTCGTTCGCCGTGCGGTCCCCGTCGAGGGAGACGCCGACCCGGACGCCGTACTCGGCGAAGAGGTCCAGGTAACGGGGGCTCAGCCGCAGCCCGTTGGTGTGGATCCGCAGGTCGAGCTCGGCCGTACCGGCGAGGGCGCCGGTGAACTCCTCGCACACGAGGCGCAGCCGCTCGGGGCCGGCCAGCAGGGGTTCCCCTCCGTGGAGGATCACCGTGACGGAGGGGAGTGCATGGTCACGGGCATGTTCGGCGAGCCGCGACGCGGTCTGGGAAATGACCCCGGGGGAGATCACCTTCGGCCGGGCTCGCCAGCTCTGGTCTGCGTGTTCGTAGACATAGCAATGATCACAAGCAAGATCGCATCTGCTGTGAACCTTCAGGACGATCTCGCGGAATGCGATCGGGCCGGTCATTCCACCAGTCTAGAGCTCGTGACGCACCGTCAGAGGGCGGAGTTGAAGATCGGTGACTGAATGCGACGGCCGGATTCCGCGGGGAGCACGCGCTCGAGCGCCGCGGCCGCCGGGGCGCTGCGGACGTCGATCTTCGCGAGCGGGACGCGACGGTCCTTGACCGTGCTGGTCGGGGGGGTTGCGGAAGTGTTCACGACACCGTCCTCGGGGAGGCCATCTGAAATGGGAGGGGAAGACATCAGCGCGTTGCTGCCGTCAAGCGTGGACTTTACTCGTCCCCACCCCATTGGCAACCGAGACATGACGCCTGGTCAAGCGTTCTATGGAAAGCGTGGAGCAATAATCGAGGGGGTGCATTCGGCCGTTTGCCGCACGGCCCGGTCCCGTTCTCCCGGAGCCCGCGCCGGACGCCGTCGGCGCAGGTCGGTAGGTTGGGACGCATGGCCCACGCACCCGTTGTCCTGCTGCTGTCCGGAAGCCTGCGCGCCGGTTCCACCAACGAGACCGTGCTGCGCACCGCGCGCTCCGTCGCCGCCGAGGCCACCCCGCCGCTGCGCACCGTCCTCTACGACGGCCTGGGCGGCCTGCCCCACTTCAACCCCGACGACGACACCGACCCGCTGCCGGCCCCGGTGGCCGGGCTGCGCGCGGCGATCGCGGAGGCTTCGGCGGTGCTGATCTGCGCCCCGGAGTACGCGGGCGGCCTGCCCGGCTCGTTCAAGAACCTGCTGGACTGGACGGTGGGCGGCACCGAGATCTGCGACAAGCCCGTGGCATGGGTGAACGCCGCCGCCCCCGGCCGCGGCGGCGGCGCCGAGGCCGCGCTGCGGACGGTGCTGGGCTATACGGGCGCAGCCGTCGTGGACCCGGCCTGCGCGCGGATCCCGGTGGACCGGCAGGCGGTGGGCGCCGACGGGACCCTCGCCGACCCCGCCGCGCGCGAACGCCTCGCGGGGGTGCTCGCCCTGCTGGTGGAAGCGGCCGGGTGAGCGGCCTCAGGCGGGCTGCTGTTCGCCCAGCGGCTCGCGCAGCAGCCAGTTGAGTACGCCGGGCAGCGCGCGCAGGGCCGCGAAGTGGGCGGCGGAGGGGTCGATGGTGGTGGTGGCGCCGGGGATGCGGCGGGCCAGCCAGCGCGAGTGGCCCACGGGGGAGAAGACGTCGAGCTCCCCGTGCCACAGCAGTACGGGGCAGCGGATGCCGGCGGGGTCGAACCCCCAGGGGCTGCTGAAGGCGAGGATGTCGTCGATCCATCCGTACGCGGAAGTGCGCACGCCCTCGCGGTAGTTGCGCAGCAGCATCGACCGCAGGCCGGCGTCCGAGACGATCATGCGGTCGCTGGCGGTCAGCTCCCGGCGCAGTTCGTCCAGGAGCCGGCCGGGGTCCCTGGCGATGCCGGCGGCGCGCGGGATCAGGCGGGCCGCCAGTTCCTCGGGGTCGTCGGTGGCGGTGGTGTACTCCCGTACGTTCGAGGCGGCCATCCCGGCGAACCAGTCCAGGTCCTCCGCGTCCCTGGGGGCGATCGGGACCAGGGCCGCCGTCCGGGTGACGCGCTCGGGCAGCAGGGCGGCGCAGGCCAGCGCGCCGGGCGCGCCGCCCGAGCGGCCGGCCACGGCGAAGGTGTCCAGCCCGAAGGCGTCGGCGATCGCGGCCACGTCATGGGCCACGTCGGCGACGGTGCGGCCCGGGTGGCGTTCGGAGCCGCCGTAGCCGGGCCGGTCGTAGGCGATGAGCTGCATCCGCCGCTGGTAGAGGACCATCCCGCGGGGCGCCGGGCCGAGCCTGCTGCCGGGCATGCCGTGGAGCAGGAGGACGGGCTTGCCGTCCGGGTCGCCCCAGCGTTCCGCCATCAGGGCACGTCCGTCGGCGGTGCGCACCTCTTTGCGCACGCGCTCCCTCCCTCACGTCCGGCGCGGGCAGTGAGGCCGATTGTGCTCCCCGGGAGGGGAGCGCGGTAGGGCGCACTCGCGGGCGGTTTCCCGCGGGGGCGTCCGGGGCGGGACCGGCCGCGCGACCTGGCGGCGGAGGCCGCCTCCTCGGGGACGGGCCCGGTGCGGGTCGCGGTCGTGGCGGCCGACGCGGACGAGCTGGCCGCCCGGCTGG
>NZ_JBEZKZ010000149.1:0-4427 GCF_040651895.1 Streptomyces sp. NPDC048352 | reverse complement strand
CTGGCGTTGATTTTTGGCACGCTGTTGAGTTCTCAAGGAACGGACGCTTCCTTTGTACTCACCCTCTCGGGCTTTCCTCCGGGCTTTCGTTCTGTATTCTTGCGTTTCCGACTCTACCAGACTCTTTCGTGTCCGATTTCCTCGGCGCTTTCCAGGTCCTGCGCTTTCGCGCTTTCCCTTTCCGGCGATTCCGACTCTATCAGAAGATTTCCACCGGATTTCCCGGCTTCGTCTTCCTGAATGGAGAGTCGATGTGCCCCACGGAATGCAATTCCTTCGGGGGCGAGAGAGATTTTAAACCATCACGGCCGAACTTGTCCAGTTCGGGCAACCGTTTGAATCTACCTCCCCACAGCCGCCGTGTCAACGGGTCTGCGGGCCGACGAGGAGACTAGCAGCTGAGCGGGGCCGCACGCACATCAGGCCGCCGTGGGCAGGGTGGCGGTGCGGTCCGCCTCCTCCACGTCGCCCACCTCGCCGGCGCGGGAGGCCCGGCCGCCCAGGACGTAGACGTAGACGAGGAAGGCGGCCTCCGCGGCGACGCCGATGGTGATGCGGGCCCAGGTGGGCAGGCCCGACGGGGTCACGAAGCCCTCGATCAGGCCGGACACGAAGAGGACGACCGCCAGGCCGATGGCCATGCCGAGGGCGGCGCGGCCCTGCTCGGCGAGGGCCGTGCGGCGGGTGCGGGGGCCCGGGTCGATGACCGTCCAGCCGAGGCGCAGGCCCATACCGGCGGCGACGAACACCGCCGTCAGTTCCAGGAGGCCGTGCGGGAGGATCAGGCCGAGGAAGACGTCGAGGCGGCCGGCGGAGGTCATCAGGCCGATGCCGACGCCCAGGTTCGCCATGTTCAGGAAGAGGATCCACAGGACCGGAAGGCCCAGGAAGGCGCCGAGGACCAGGCAGACGGCGGCGGCCTGGGCGTTGTTCGTCCAGACCTGCGCGGCGAAGGACGCCGCCGGATGGCTCGAGTAGTACGTCTCGTACTGGCCGCCGGGCTTCGTGAGGTCCTTCAGGTGCTCGGGGGCCGCGATCGCGCTCTGGACCTCGGGATGCGTGGCTATCCACCAGCCGATGAGCACGCCGAGCGCCGTCGACAGCAGCGCCGTGGGTATCCACCAGCGGCGGCTGCGGTAGACGGCGGCCGGGAAGCCCTCGGTGAAGAAGCGGGCGGCGTCGCGCCAGCCGGCGCGGCGGGTTCCGGTGACGGTGGAGCGGGCGCGGGCGACGAGCTGGGTGAGGCGGCCCGTGAGCATCGGGTCGGGGGCGCTCGACTGGATCAGGGACAGGTGCGTGGAGGTGCGCTGGTAGAGGGCGACGAGTTCGTCGGCCTCCTCGCCGGTGAGCCGCCGGCCGCGGCCGAGGAGCTGCTCCAGGCGGGCCCACTCCGTCTGGTGGGCCGCCACGAAGACGTCGAGATCCATCCGGTTACCGCTCCCCTGCCCCTGGCCACCCGATACGGCTTACTTCTCCTGCGGTCAGCTTGGCAGACTGGGCTGCACAGGGGCGGGTCAGGTCGGTGAAAGGTGCATGCGGTGAGCGGTCTGGTGACGGGGGACGCGGTCGTCCTGGGCCTGCGGCCGGCGCGGCTGCCGAGCCGGGCGCTCGCGATCCTGCTCGACCTGGCCGTGTACGTCACCGGGTACGTGGTGGTGTCCGTCGCTCTGCTGTACGCGACCTCCGGTCTGGACGATGCCGCGCAGGCGGCCGTGGCGGTGGCGGGCTTCCTGCTGGTGCTGGTCGGGGTTCCGATCGCGGTGGAGACGCTGAGCCACGGGCGTTCGCTGGGGAAGCTGGCATGCGGGCTGCGGGTGGTGCGGGAGGACGGCGGGCCGATCCGGTTCCGGCACGCTCTGGTGCGCGGCGCCCTCGGGGTCGTGGAGCTGCTGGTCACCTTTGGGGCGGTCGCCTGCATCGCCTCGCTGATGTCGGAGCGGGGCCGGCGGCTCGGGGACGTGTTCGCGGGGACGCTGGTGGTCCGGGAGCGGGTGCCGGGGGCGCGGGTGATGCCGGTGCCGGCGCCGCCGCCGTGGCTGGCCGGGCAGTTCGCCGCGCTGGACCTGTCGGCGGTGCCGGACGGGCTGTGGCTGGCGATACGGCAGTACCTGACGCGGATGAACCAGCTGGACCCGCACACGGGTGCCGCGATGGCGGCGCGGCTCGCGGACGATGTGGTGGCCCGGACGGGGACGCCGCCGCCGGCCGGGGTGCCGGCGGCCGCGTTCCTGATGGGGGTGGTGCACGAGCGGCAGTCCCGGGATGCCGCCAGGGCCTTCACCGCGGGCCCGGCACCGACCGCGCCCGCCCCGGCTCCCGCGCCGCTGCCGATGCCGATGCCCGGGCCGGTGGCTGCCCCCGCGCCCGCCCCGGCTCCCGCGGCGCCCGCCCCGCCGCCGGCGCCCGGGACCGGTTTCGCCCCGCCCGCCTAAGGGGTGTCAGGCGTCCAGGCGGACGGGCATCAGCAGGGAGAACGTCTCCTCGTCCGCCGGCCGGCGGACCGCCACGGGGGCGTCGGGCGCGCCGAACTCCAGGACCAGCTGGTCCCCGCCCCCCGCCGCCAGGGCGTCGAGCAGGAAGTCCCGGTTGACGGCGATGCGGCCCTCGCCTTCGTCGCCGTCCTCGCACACGGAGACGGTGCCGTCCGCCGTCACCCGGAGCACGCTGATCTCGCAGGGCGCGCCGTCCTCCTCGCGCACGTCGGTACGGACGGGTCCGGACTCCAGCGCCCGGCGCAGTGCCGCGACGCCGACGGGGGCACGGCGTCCCGCGGGCAGCCGCACGAGGCGGCGGTAGTCGGGGAAGTCGTGGTCGAGGCAGCGGCCCGCCGTCTGGCGGTCACCGGACTCCAGGACCACCTGGCCGCCGTCCAGGGTGAGCGTCGCCCGCCCGTCCCCGTCCAGCAGCGCCCTCATCGCGTCGACGAGCGGGGACGGTACGACGGCGGACGCCCGCGGGCCGTCGTACCCCTCGGCGGCGGCCCTGGCCACGGCCAGCCGGTAGCGGTCGGTGGCCGCGAGGCGCAGCGCGCCGTCCTCGACGTCGAACAGGACACCGCCGAGCGCCGGCAGCTCCGGGGCGGTGCCGGCCGCGAAGCGGACGGCGTCCAGGGCCGCGGCGAGCGCGGGCGCGGAGACGGTCAGCCGGGCGGTGGCGGTACGGGGTGCGCTCATGGGGTTCTCCCTGTGTTCGAGGTGCGCTCGGACCGCGGAGAACTCGGCGCGTGCCTCGGCGAGCCCGGCCTCCAGGCGGCGCAGGTGCGCCTGGAGCAGCTGCCGTACGAGGCCCGCGTCCGCACCGGACCAGCCGGCGAGGACCAGCCGGACGTCCGCCAGCGGCATGCCCGCCCGGCGCAGCCGGACCAGCAGCCGGGCCTCGTCCAGCTGCCCGGGGCCGTACCAGCGGTAGCCGGTCGCCGGGTCGACCCGGGCCGGTACGAGTACGCCGGCGCGGTCGTAGAACCGCAGGGCGCTCACGCCCAGTCCGCTGTCGCGGGCCATCTCGCCGATGCTGCGCATCGCGTCGTTCTCCACACCCGGCACTCTGGGCCCTCCACCAGGTCGAGGGTCAACGGCCTTCGGGCTCGTCGTCCGCGGAGCCGTCGGCGAAGTCGTCCGCGGAGTCGTCCGTGAAGGCCGAGGGCGGGGTCTCCAGGTGTTCGAGTTCGATGCCGGGGGCGGAGAGGACCACGTCCCCCGCGATGTGCACGGTGTGGACCTCGCCCGTGTCCAGTGCGGTGACCTGGTACTCGTCCACGACGAGCGGGCCGCTGTCGGTGGGGTGTTCGGCGCGGGAGCGCAGGGCCCAGGCCTGGTCGACCGTGCGGGGCGCGAGGACCGGGTCGGTCAGGGCGAGGAGCCGGACGCGGGTCGCGGGGGCGCCGGGGGCCAGGCGCAGCAGGCGGGCGGTGGCGACGAGGAAGGCCGGGGAGCTGCCGGTGAAGCCGGGGGCGGCGACGTTGCCCTCGGTGGCCTCGGCTCCGGTGGGGTCGGTGCGGACCCAGGTGACGCCGTCGATGGCGGCGCCGCGGACCTGCCAGCTCGCGGCGTTGGCCTCCAGGCGGATGGGGCGGCCGAGGGCGTCGATGGCCAGGTCCAGCGAGCCGCGGTGCTGCCCGTCCGGGGTGGTCAGCTGGGCGACGTAGCGCCAGCCGGAGGGGCCGGGGGCGCAGTGGAAGTGTTCCTCGCCGAGGGGGGTGTGGTCGTGCGGGTCGTGAAGCGAGTAGCGGCCGCGGGGCATGGCTGTGGTCCTCGGGTACGGGGCAGGCCCCCGGCGCGGGTGCCGGGGGCCTGCCTGGAGTGCTGCGGATCCGTGGGGACCGGCGGCGGTGGATCAGTAGCGGTAGTGGTCGGGCTTGTACGGGCCTTCGACCTGGACGCCGATGTACGCGGCCTGCTCGGGGCGCAGGGTGGTGAGCTTGACGCCGA
>NZ_JBEZKZ010000148.1:0-4622 GCF_040651895.1 Streptomyces sp. NPDC048352 | reverse complement strand
GTTCCGGATGTGCCTGATGGGCGGTACCGCGCGCCGAATTCATCTCGTTTTAGTCCCGGACGACACCCCACCCCGCCCCCGCCCCCTCCGTTGAGGGTCCGCGTCCCCGCCTCGTGGGTATGACCCGGCCTGGCCGGCCAATCCAGCCTCGCCGGCGTTTGAGGCGCGGGGGTCCGGGGGCTGGCCCCCGGGAACGGCCCGCAGGCGGATGCCCTGCGTCGCCACAACCAGCCTCGCCGGCGTTTGAGGCGCGGGGGAGGGCGGGGTCAGGGCCCCGTCAGGATCGTGGCGAGCCACGCCGCCGTAACCAACAGGCACGCGAACAGCTCCACCAGCACGCTCGTCCCCACCGCCCGCATCACCCTTCGGGCCGACGCCCACGCCGCCCCGTGCGTACCCAGGCGGAGGCGCTCGCACAGGTAGATGCCGCCCACGAAGCCCGGTACGGCCCCCACCACCGGCAGCAGTACGAAGCCGGCCAGCGCGCCCGTGCCGGCGTACACCGCCATCCGGCGGGGGACCCCCAGGCCGCGCAGCCGTCTCGGCGGCAGCTGCCACTTCACCGCCTGCACCACCAGCAGCAGGGCCGTCGACCCGACGAGGACCGCCCAGGCGCCCGCGGCCCGCTCGTGCAGGGCCCACCACAGCACGGCCGCCCACACCAGCCAGGCTCCCGGCGCGCCCGGGACCAGCACTCCCAGGATCCCGAGCAGCAGCACCAGCCCCACCAGGAGCAGCTGCGGCAGATCCATGCGCCCAGCGTGACCGACCCCCGGCTATCGGGCCACCCAGCCCCGTTCGTACGCGTGCCAGCCCAGCTGGAGCCGGGTCGTCACGCCGGCCAGCTCCATCAGCCCCTTCACGCGGCGCTGGACCGTGCGCAGGCCCAGCTCCAGGTGTTTGGCCACGCTCGCGTCCGTCATCCCGGCCAGCAGGAGGGAGAGCACCTCCAGGTCGGTGGGGTCGGGTCCGCCGTCGCCCTCCTCCGGGTGGCCCGTCACGCCCAGGCGGAGGGGGAGGGACTCGCGCCACACCGCCTCGAAGAGCCCCCGCAGCGACTCGAGCAGCCCCGACGCGTGCACCACCAGGGCCGCCGGCTCGGCGCCGGGCGCCGTCAGCGGGACCATGGCGAGGGTGCGGTCCGCGATGACCAGCCGGGTGGGGACCGCCGCCGTCACCCGGATCCGTTCGCCGCGCGCGAGCGCGCTGGAGGCCTCGCGGATCCCGGCGGGCAGGGCGAGCACCTCCCGCTCGATGACCACCCGGTGGTCGACGCCGCGTACGGCGACCCGTTCCCCGGCGTCGTGCCCGGGCCGCCCGGTGAGCAGCGTGCAGACCTCCTCGGACGCACCCAGCCGGAGCTGGTGGAAGCGGTGCGCAACGGCGCCGGCGCCCGTGACCACCTCCACCAGGTCGTGCACCGCCGGTTCGGCCGCCTCCGCCCGGTACTCCTGTGTCAGCAGCGCGGCCGCCAGCTCGGCCTGCTCCAGCTCGTGCCGCTGCCGGCTCAGCAGGGCCGCGAGGGCGACTCCCGGCGGCGCCGCCACCCAGCGGCCCGGGCCCGCCGGAGAACGGGCCGCGAGCCCGTGGCGTTCCAGGTGCCGCAGGGCGCGTTCCGTCTGCGGCACCGGCAGCGCCAGCCGGTGTGCCAGGTCGGGCACCTCCGCCGCCCCCAGTGCCACCAGCGCGCGGTACGCCGATTCCTGACCCTCGTCCAGGCCTATCGCTCCCAGCAACCCGTCCACCCCACTCCCAGAGCCGTGCCCGGCGGGAAGCGGCCACGGCGCGAACCCGCCGCGGTCATCTTCGCCGCATTCCCCGCCCCTGCGCCAAGGCGACGCCGGTATGGGTCGCTTACCGGCCGGATGGCCGGTTTCGTGCGGGGAGGGCGGTGCGTCCCGCCGTGCGCGGACAGGGATTCCGGCGGCCGTTGCGGGCAACTCCGGTCGGGTCCCCGTGCGATGTCCGGCCGTCCGTACGGAAGAGGTGCGCGGGGATCCCCGGGCGGGGGACCGGGGGGCCCTTTTCGTGCATTCGGGGTTTTCCGTCGCCCGGTCGCGCCCAGAATGGGGGCATGAGTCAGCAGGGCGCGGAGGACTGGTGGCAGAAGCTGTACGGAGACCCGGACGCGGGGCCCGGCGCTGACCCGGGGGACACCCTGGACCAGCGGTTCCGCTCGGCGTCGGTCCTGGTGACCGGCCCGGCTCCGGCCGGGCCGCCGCTGCCGGCCCCCCGCCGGGAGCCTCCGGCGGCGTCGGGGGAGCCCGATCCCGGGGCGGGCGCGCCGCCGGCTGGGCCGCCCCCTCCGCAGGCGCCGCCGCCCACCCCGCCACCGGGATTCCGCCCGGCGGTGGCGACCGGGAGGCCGCCCGAGCCGCCGGCGCCCGTACCGCCCCCGCAGGGGCCGGCGGTGCCGCCCGCGGCGCCGCTGGTGCCCGCGCAGCGGTCGGGGGCCGGGGCGCCGGGCGGGGTGGCGCGTCCGGCGGATCCCCGGGTGTCCGGGGAGACCGGGTACGCCCAGGGGGACGTGGCCGTGCCGCCGGCGCCGGCGCCCGGACACGAGCCGGACCCGGCCCCGCCGCGCGCGGGCGAGCGGCCCGCGGTACGGCACCTCGGCGACCGGGCCCCCACGTACGCCGCCGAGCCTGGGGCGCTGCCCGCCGCCGACCCGGCCGCGCTCGACTTCCTGACCCCCGACACCGTCCTGGAGGGGGCCCGCTACGCCACGTACACCCTGCGCGCCGCCTCCCTGCGCGGGGACTCGGCCCGCTTCCGGGGCGAGGCCCGGCGGGACTTCCTGCTCACCGCCCGCTTCGGCAGCGGTGACGAGGCCCTGGTGCTGGTGGTGCTGGCCGGCGGTGACCGGGCCGCCCCCGGCGCCCGCGAGGCCGCCGCCGAGCTGGGCCACCTGGTCGCGGCGGCCGTCGGGCGCAGCCGGGAGCGGCTGGCCGAGGACGTCCGGGCGGGCCGGCGCGAGGCCCTGCTGTCGGGGCTCCAGCGGCTCACCGACCGGGGCTACGGGCGGCTGCGGGCCCGCGCCGCCGAGCTCGGGCTCGCCGAGGAGGCCTATACGGCCGGGCTGCGCGGGCTCCTGCTGCCCCTGGACCCGCGGTGCCCCCACCGGATCTGCTTCGGCGCGGGCGCGGGCGGGGTCTTCCGGCTCCGCGGGGGCCGCTGGCAGGACCTGGAGGAAGACACCGGGCCGGCCGCCGGCTTCCGGTTCCGGGCCTCCGTGGCCCGGCCGGGTGACACCCTGCTGCTGTGCTCCGGCGGCCTGGCGGACCCGATGCGGGAGGAGAGCCTGCTCCCGGCCGAGCTGGCCTCCCGCTGGTCGCAGGGGGACCCGCCGGGCCTGGCGGCCTTCCTCGCCGACACCCAGCTCCGCCTCAAGGGGTACGCCGACGACCGGACGGCGGCCGCGGTCTGGGAGGCGTGACCGCGAGGCCCGCGTCCGTACCCGGTCGGGTCTCCGAACTCCCGCACGACAGTGGGGTGTTCGCGCACGCTGCGGGCATGTGCAACCTCGGGACGGCGCGCTATCGTTCCCCGCACGGCACATGGCGCGCACCTGAACGGCCTGCGCCGTCAAGGGGCGTGACGTCGCGAAGCGGCGGTTTCCGGCTGCCGAGGGGAGATTGCCTCACCCTGGTGCAGTACGGCCCGCCCGTCAAAGTGGGCCTCTTCTCCCACTCCCCGGGGGAAACGGCCGGGCGGGGAGTGCCGGTTTCCGGCCTCGCTCCGTACGGAACGACGAACCGCGGCCCCGGCGTGACCGCCCTCGCCCGTACGGCGGGCGCCCGGGGGGTGTGCGGCGAAGGACCACTGCAGTTCACCGGGTGGTGCGGCACGAGGGGCCTGCTCGGGCGGGCGGGGTGACCGGTCCCGGCGCGCCGGCGCTTCCCTCGGAGGCCGGCGCCGGAGCGGTGACCGGATTCGCACCGTCCGACCGCCGCGCCGGGCTGGACGCGGAACGGGCGGCGGACCCGGGATGGCTCGATTCGTTCTCCGCCGCCCGCCGGGCCCCGGGGCCCGAAGGAGTGCGGACTGTCGCCGGGGGCATGCATTCCGTAGACCTGTTCGAGACCACGGGCAGCGCAATACGGGGAGGTATGTCGCCGTGCGGGTGGGGGCGAAGACCGGGAAGACATGGAGGGCCGAGCGGCCGGTGGCGCGGGAGCCGTCGGCGGCCGGGGAGCACGACCCGGCCGGGATGGCGCGCAGTGTGCGCCGGGCGGATCTGAAGGCGGTGGGCGAGGTCCGCCGGGCCCTGCGGGAACTGCTGCGCCACCGCTGCCGGGGCGAGACGGCCGACGTGGCCGAGCTGCTGGTGACGGAGGTGGTGACCAACGCCCTGGTCCACACCGAGCAGGGCGCCGAGGTGTCCGCGACCGTCCGGGCCGGCCGGCTCCGGGTCGAGGTCCGCGACCACGCCGCACGCCTGCCCCGGCCGCACGTACCGTCCGCCGACGACGGTACGCACGGACGGGGGCTGGTCCTGGTGCAGGCGCTCGCCGACGCCTGGGGCGTGGACGCCCTCACGAGGGGGCGCGGCAAGGTGGTCTGGTTCGAGCTGGGAGCGGCCGGTCCGGCCTGAGCGCGCGGCGGCGGGGCGCCCGAGGGGC
>NZ_JBEZKZ010000147.1:0-4653 GCF_040651895.1 Streptomyces sp. NPDC048352 | reverse complement strand
GCCCTGGCCTGCCGGGGCGCCGCCCGGCTGCCCCGCACCCGGGTGCCGGGCCCGGCGGAGGTGGCCGCGCTCACCGCGCTGCTGTCCCCCTCGGTCGCCGCGTGCGCGCTGGTCGCGGAGCGCTCCGGCCACCGGCTCTTCGGCTTCGGCCTGGACATCCTGGCCCTGACCGTCCCGCACTTCCACTTCGCCGGCTTCGCGGCCGCCCTCGTCGCCGGCCTGGTGAGCCGGTCGGCGACGCACGGGCGCTGGGCGCGCGGGGCGGCGTACAGCGTGCCGGCGGGGACCCTGCTCGTGCTGCTCGGCTACTTCGCCGGCGACTGGGCCGAGCTGCTGGGCGCGGTGGTGCTGACCGCCGGGATGTGGGCCGTGGCCCTGGTGACCTGGCGGGACGTCCGGCCGGGCGCCCCGGACCGGGCCACCGGGGCGCTGCTCGCCGTTTCGGCTTCGGTGCTGGTGGCCACCATGGTGCTGGCCCTGTGGTGGGCGGCGGGCGAAGCCACTGGGGTCGTCCACCCCACCCTGACGTGGATGGCCGCGACCCACGGCCTCGGCAACGCGCTCGGCTTCGCACTGTGCTCACTGCTGGCCTGGCGCCGGCTCACCGCCGGCCGCACCGCGCCCGCCCGGCTCGCGCCGGCCGCCCCCTGACCCCAGCCCCCCGCCCCGATCGGAGCTCCCCATGACCCGCCTCACCGGCACCGGCCGGCCCGTCCTCAGCTACCCCGAGCGCGGTGCGACCAGGCTGCGGCCGCTGCCCGCCGGCTACCACCACCTGCACCACCGCACCCGGATCGGCCACGGCCGCGCGGTCTTCGCGGCGGCCGGCGCGGCCGTCACCGACTTCCGGATGCACCGGGCGACCGGGGCGAGGGTCCGCGCCGACGGCCCGGCCGCGCCCGGGGCACGGGTGGAGGTCGGGCTGGGCGCCGGGCCGCTGCGCATCACCGTCCCCTGCGAGGTCGTCTGGGTCCCGGAGGGGCCCGACCGGGCCGGTTTCGCCTACGGCACCCTCACCGGCCACCCCGAGAGCGGGGAGGAGTCCTTCCTCGTGGAACTCGACGCCGACGGCACGGTGTGGTTCGAGGTGACCGCCTTCAGCCGCCCCGCCGCCTGGTACACCCGCCTCGCGGGCCCGCTCGTCCCCGTGCTCCAGCGGGGTTACGCCCGGCTGCTGGGCCGGCGCCTGCGCGCGCTGGCCGCCGGCGGCTGATACTGGAGGGGATGGACTGGTTCACCGCGCCCGGGTACTGGCTGGGCCGGCTGGTCTTCCAGCGGGCCCTGGCCGGCGTCTACGTCTTCGCCTTCGTCGGGGCCGCCCTGCAGTTCCGGGCGCTGATCGGGGCGCACGGCATGCTGCCCGTCCCGCGCTACGTGCGGTACGTGCCCTTCCGCCGGGCCCCGAGCCTGTTCCAACTGCGCTACTCCGACCGGCTCTTCGCCGGCTGTGCCTGGGCCGGGGCGGCCCTGTCGGCCGCGCTCGCCGCCGGGGCGGGCGACCTGGTGCCGCTGGGCGCCGCCATGGGGATGTGGGCGGTGCTGTGGCTGCTGTACCTGTCCATCGTCAACGTGGGCCAGACCTGGTACTCCTTCGGCTGGGAGTCCCTGCTGCTGGAGGTCGGCTTCCTCGCCGTCTTCCTCGGCAACGCCCGGGCCGGGCCGCCGGTGCTGGTGCTGTGGCTCCTGCGGTGGGTGCTGTTCCGGGTGGAGTTCGGAGCCGGGTTGATCAAGATGCGCGGCGACGCCTGCTGGCGCAGGCTGACCTGCCTCGACTACCACCACGAGACGCAGCCGATGCCGGGGCCGCTCAGCTGGTTCTTCCACCACCTGCCGAAGCCGCTGCACCGGGTGGAGTGCGCGGCGAACCACGTCACCCAACTCGTGTTGCCCGTGCTTCTGTTCACCCCCCAGCCGGTGGCCTCGTACGCAGCCGGGATCATCGTGGCCACGCAGCTGTGGCTGGTGCTGTCCGGCAACTTCGCCTGGCTGAACTGGCTGACGATCACGCTCGCGCTCTCGGCGGTGGACTTCACCGGCATCGCCGGCCCCCCGCCGGCCGCTGCCTCGCGTGGCGCGCCCGTCTGGTACGTGGTCCTGGTGTGCGCCCTGACCGTGCTGGTACTGGCGCTGAGCCGCAACCCCGTCGCCAACCTCGTCTCGCGCCGCCAGGTGATGAACCGCTCCTTCGACTCGCTGCACCTGGTCAACACCTACGGGGCCTTCGGCACCGTCGGCCGGATCCGGGACGAGGTGGTGGTCGAGGGGACCACGGACCGCGTCCCCCGCGAGGACGGCGACTGGCGCGAGTACGGCTTCAAGGGCAAGCCGGGGGAACCGCACCGGATCCCGCGCCAGTTCGCCCCGTACCACCTGCGGCTCGACTGGCTGATGTGGTTCGCGGCGCTCTCCCCCGGCTACGCCCGGGACTGGTTCGGGCCGTTCGTGGAGCGGCTGCTGGCGGGCGACCGGGACACACTGCGGCTGATCCGCCACAACCCCTTCCCGGACGCCCCGCCCCGCTTCGTACGGGCCAGGCTCTACCGCTACCGCTTCACCACCTGGCGGGAGTTGCGCGAGACGGGCGCCTGGTGGCACCGCAGGCTGCTGCGCGAGTACCTGCCGCCGACCCGTCTCACGCAGGCCGCCTCCTCAGAGCCCGAGTAGCGCGGCCTCCTGCTCCGCGGAGATGCCCTTGGCCGGACGGTCGGGGCGCTGCGGGGCGACACCGCCGATCGACTGCAGCCAGGTCCAGGTGTCGGCGGCCGTCTCCTCGACCGGCCGGCAGGTGAGGCCCGCCGTGAGGGCCTTGGTGACGTCGTTGCCGAACATGTAGTCGTACGTCTCGCCCTCGGGGAGCCAGATGGGCAGTTGGACCCAGGGCTCGATCCCCGCCTCGAGGATCACGGCCGGGTCGGTCCAGCGCAGTTCGGGCCGGACGCCGGTGGCGGCCGCGCAGGCGTCCAGGAGGCTTCCCATCGTGGCGTGTCCGGCCGGGGCGACCAGGTTGTAGGCCCCGCCGAGCCCGGCCGCGGCCGCGTCGAGGGTCCAGCGCGCGAGGTCCCGTACGTCGATGTACTGGAGCGCCAGGTCGCGGGGGCCGGGGGCGAGCATCGGGCCGCCCCGGGCGACGCGGTTCAGCCACCAGGGCAGCCGTCCGACGTTCTCGTACGGGCCCGTGATCAGGCCGGCGCGCACGAGCAGGGCGCGGTCGCCGAAGGCGTCGACGGCCGCGAGCTCGCCGCCCCGCTTGTCCTCGGCGTAGGCGGTGGACCCGGCGTCCGGCGAACCCTCGACCACCGGGGCGTCCTCGGCGTGGCCGGCGGGGGCGGGGTAGGTGTACACGGAGCAGCTGGAGATGTACGCGTACCCGGCCGCCCGGCCGGCGAGCAGGCGGGCGCTGTCGCGCACCGCCGCGGGGGCGCCGCTCCAGGTGTCGACGACCAGGTCCCACTCCCCCTCGGCGAGGGCGGCCAGCCCGTCGGGGGCGGTGCGGTCCCCGTGCAGTGCGGAGGTTCCGGGCGGGGGCGCGTGGTGCCCCCGGTGGAAGACGGTGACCTCCCAGCCACGGTCCAGGGCGTCCTCGGTGATCGCGCGCCCGACGAATTCGGTCCCACCCAGCATCAGAAGTCTCATGGGCTCGACCCTGCCGGGCGCGGCGGGGCGGCGGAAGGCGTGATCGCCCACAGCGATGACGCTGACGGCGTAGGGGAACGGGGAACCGGCGGCGGCGCCCGGTGCTCATGCCGCGCCCCCGTCGCCCTGGAGGGCGCGGGGGCGGGGTACGGTCCGGGCCGCGGCCGGTGGCCGGCGGCCCGGTGCCGTCAGTCGATGCCGGGCAGGATGTGCGGCTCCGCCAGGTCGTCCTCGTAGCCTGCCAGCCGGATGGGTGCGGAGCGGGCCCAGACCTCGAGGCTGCCGAGTTCGTCGGACCGCGTGTTCGCCCCCCGTCCCGTGCGCTCCAGAGTCGGCTCGGGCTTCTTCTTCGTCTCAGTCACCGCGCACTCCCTTGGTGTGGCGTAACCCGGCGGGCGGGACCGCACGCCGGATAGGGAAATCGAAAGGTTTTCCGGACGCGGTGGCGCCTTGGTGGAGCGGTGCCCGGGTGGGGCTCCTTGCGCCTTAGGGTACACATATGAGCGGGGGGCCGCTCGATGGAACGGCAAAATCCGCGCCGGACCGCTCGTTTTCGCCCCGAATGCAGGAAGTCGTACACCTGCGGCCGCGTCGGGGCCGGTCCGCCTCGACGGCGGTGGCACGTGCGCGCGGACGACGGAGGGAGCGGCTGTGGCTATCTCGGAGGTGTCCACGGTCGACAGTGTGGGCGGGCCGGCCGAGCCGCCGCACGCGCACCGGAGCGGCCGGACGGCGGCGGACGGCCGCGCCGCCGCACCGGGCCGCGCGGGCCGAGCGGACGTCGGGCCTGGACGCAGGGGCGGTACGGGGCCGGCGGCCGGTACGGGAACCGGTCGCCGCCGGGCCTGCCGGACCTGACGGGGGGGTTCGCCCGTACGAGTGAGGGGCCGGGGGGGGGGGCCAGACCGGGCGCCCCCCCCCGGGCGGTAATACAAATAGGAGGGGGGCGGGCGAATCACTTAAAACGCCATCAGCACAGCCAGGCCCCCCCCCCCCCCCCGCGCGAGGTTAACGGGGGCG
>NZ_JBEZKZ010000146.1:0-4947 GCF_040651895.1 Streptomyces sp. NPDC048352 | reverse complement strand
TACTGCACGGAGGATGGTGGCTGCGTACGGAGGGGGGGGGGGCGGGGTGGGGTGTCGTCCGGGACTAAAACGAGATGAATTCGGCGCGCGGTACCGCTCCCCAACCGGACCCGGAACAGGCGCCGAACATCGAAGCCCGTCCCGGACGACACCCCACCCCGCCCCCGACCCCGGCCCACGACACCCCCGCACCCACCCCCCCCGGCCAGGGCACCGGCTCCCGCCAGGACACCGGTACCCGGACCGCCCCCGGCCCACCGCATCCCCCGCCCGGCCAGGCATCGGTACCCCCGCACCCCGCCCGGCCAGGGCACCGGCTCAGCAGTCCGTACGCCCCCGCCGCAGCATCGCGAAGCCCAGCCCCGCGGCGCCGATCGCCGCGATCCCGCCGCCCGCAGCGAGCAGCAGCACCCCGTCGCCCGCCCCGTCGGCCACCGTGCCCAGCCGCAGCGCCTCCACCGTGCCGGCGGCGCCGTTCGCCGGCGCCGGCCCGGCCTGCCCGCCGCCGTGCCGCGTCCCGGTCTTGTGGCCGGCGCCGGCCACCGCGTGGGAGCCGCCCTCGGGACGGGTGTCACCGACCCAGGAGGAGAGCCGCCCGTCGGGCCGCAGCGCGGCATGCAGCTCACCGGCCGCACCGGTGCCCGTCGCGCCGTCCCTGCTGGTCAGCGTCGCCACCGTGGTACCGGCGCGCAGGATCTCCGCCTGGTACGCGTCCTTCGCGAGGCGGTACACCTTCGCGGTCGACCGGCCGTCCGCCAGGGAGATGCTGCTGACCAGGGTCCGCTGCGCCCCGGCGGCGGCCGGCGCCCCCTCGGCGAGCGCGGCGGCGGTGGGCAGCGCCAGCAGGCCCCCGGCGCATGCGGTCACGGCGGTGGCGCGAACGATGGTGCGGCGGCGGGCGGTGTTCACGGCATTCCCTCGGTACGGGGCACGGGGCACAGGGCACAGGGCACAGGGCCAGGTCAGGGGCCCACGGCACGGGGCCCGGCATCGCGTCCGGGCGCCGCCCGGCACGGAATCAGCACCCCGGGTACGGGCACCGGCACGCGGCACGGGCCGCGCCCCGCTGCGCCGGACGGCACAAAACTAGGCCCCGGCCGTTGCGGTAGGGCGATGACCTTGTAACAGGAAGGCAGCAGCGACCCGTCGGAGCTGTTACACAACCGAGGGATTGCCCGGGGCCGCGCCGCCTGCTCCCATGGACGGCGGGGGTGAGGCCGATGCACGGACTCAAGGTCTTTCCGAGCGGCCGGGCCGGCCGCGGCCGGCTCTACGTCAACCGGCCCGACGGCCGTGCGGTCGCCTGGTACGACCGGCAGGCCAACCGGATCAGCGTCCTGGCGGACGACGAGCGCGACGCGGTACTGGCGGCCCTGCGCCCCTACCTGACCCGCGACTGGACCATCGGCCCGCCCCCGGTGCCCACCGCCGCCGAGCTGCGCCGTCTGAGCCTGCCGCCCGACCGGGACCTGGCCCCGAACCGGCCCGGCGAGACCCTGCTCGGCGAGCTGGCGTACGGCTCACCCGGCAGCCGGGCCCGGCACCGGATGCGGCAGGAACTCCAGGCCCGGCAGCGCACCGGCGCGGAGCTCGACCTGCTGGAGGCGGCCGACTGGCGGGCCCTGCACGACGTCCCCCTGCCGGGCCTCGGGCTGCTGGACCACCTGCTCATCGGCCCGCCGGGCGTCTTCGCCCTCCGTACGGTCCCCGGCCGCCGCCAGCGCGTCCATGTGGGGGAGTTGCTGCTCACGGTGGGCCGTGCCGAACCCCGCCCCGACCCCCGCTGGATCCGCCGCGCCGCCGCCCACGCGGCCCGGGTCCTGGCCGCGCCGGTCACCGCGGCCCTCGTCCTCGCCGACGCCTCCCGCGTCGAGGTGGCCCCGACGCTGCGCGACGTCCTGGTCCTCCAGCCCCCGACCCTGGCCACCACCCTGCGGTCCACACCGGCGACCCTCAAACCCCCGGACGTGGAAGCCCTCTTCGCCCAGGCCCGCTCCACCCCAGAATGGACCTGACCCCCGCCCGGCCCCCCCAGCCCCCTCAGGCTCAGGCAGAGCTCCGCTTGCGCGGTGCCGGCTTCTTCGCCGTGCCGGCGGACGCCGTCTTCTTCGCTGCGGCCGACGTGGACTTCGTACCGGCCGACGCGGACTTCGTCGCCGCCGAGGTGGACTTCGTGGCGCCCGACGTCGACTTGGCGGAACGCGCCTTGCCCGCCGCGGCCGTCGACGTGGACTTCGTGGCCGTCTTCTTCGCGGCCGCCGCCGTCTTCCGGGCTCCCGACGCCGTCGACTTCTTCCCGCCCACCGCCTTCGGCGCGGCGGCCGCCGCCTTCCGCCGGATCGGCGTCACCTCCGCCCCCGCACCCTGCGCCGCAGGCCCCCCGGTACCGCCCGCATCCGCAGCCCCCGCATCCCCGCCGCCCCGCGAGGCCTTGGCGGCCCGGACGCTGTTCTCCAGCGCCGCCATCAGGTCGATCACCTGGCCGCCGGCCGGCTCCACCACCGCCTCCGTCGGCTCGAACGCCCCGCCCGCCTTCGCCGCGATCATCGACTCCACGGCCTCGCGGTAGTCGTCGTGCAGGGAGGACATCTCCACCTCCCCCAGCGTCGCCATCAGCGCGTCGGCCAGGTCCAGTTCGGCCTCCCGTACGGACACCGACGCCTCCGGGGCCACCCCCTCCGGCGCCCTGATCTCGTCCGGCCACAGCAGCCCGTGCATGGCGATCACGTCGTCGACGACCCGCAGCATGCCCAGCCGTTCGCGCCCGCGCAGCGCGTACTTGGCGATCGCCACCCTGCGGCTGCGCTTGAGCGCCTCCCGCAGCAGGGTGTACGGCTTGGCCGCCGTGGCCCCGTTGGCCGCGAGGTAGTACGCGGCGTCCAGCTGGAGCGGATCGATCTCGTCGGACGGCACGAACGACACGATCTCGATCGTCTTCGCGGTGGGGATCGGCAGCTGCGCCAGGTCCTGCTCCGTGATGGGGATGATCGACCCGTCCGCCTCCTCGTATCCCTTGCCGATCTCGGCGGTGGACACTTCCTCCCCGTCGAGTTCGCACACCTTGCGGTAGCGCACCCGGCCGCCGTCCGTCACGTGGATCTGACGGAAGGAGATCGAGTGGCTCTCGGTGGCGTTCACGAGCTTGATCGGAATGCTGACCAGGCCGAAGGAAATCGCCCCGTTCCAAATGGATCGCACGGTTCCTCCCGATTCGTGGCAATCTCATCGTATGTCGCCGATCACGATGGTGGAGGGGCGTCGCATCGCGCTCAGCAACCTGGAGAAGGTCCTCTACCCGAGCACCGGCTTCACCAAGGGCGAGGTGCTGCACTACTACGCCACCGTCGCGGACGCCCTCCTCGCGCACATCCACGACCGCCCGCTGTCCTTCCTGCGCTATCCCGACGGCCCGGACGGCCAGCTCTTCTTCACGAAGAATCCGCCGCCCGGCACACCCGACTGGGTGAGGACCACCCCCGTACCCCGCTCCGAGGACGAGCGGGCCGAACAGGTGGTCGTGTCCGACCTGGCGTCCCTGATGTGGGCGGCCAACCTCGTCGTGGAGTTCCACACCCCCCAGTGGCGGGCCGGCGCCCCCGCCGTCGCCGACCGGCTCGTCCTCGACCTCGACCCCGGCCCGCCCGCCACCGTCGTCGAGTGCTGCGCCGCCGCCCTGTGGCTGCGCGAGCGCCTCGCCGCCGACGGCCTGACCGCCTACGCCAAGACCTCCGGCTCCAAGGGCCTGCACCTGGCCGTGGCGCTGGAGCCGGTGCCCTCCGCGCGCGCGTCCGCGTACGCCAAGGCCCTCGCCCGGGAGGCCGAGGCCGACCTCGCCGACCTCGTCGTGCACCGGATGGCCAAGGCGCTGCGCCCCGGCAAGGTCTTCGTCGACCACAGTCAGAACGCCGCCGCCAAGACCACCGCCGCCCCCTACACGCTGCGCGCGCGGCCCCTGCCGACCGTCTCCGCGCCCGTCTCCTGGGCAGAGGTCGAAGCCTGCCGAGACCCCTCCGACCTGGTGTTCCTCGCCGACGACATCCCGCCCCGGCTGGCCCGCGACGGCGACCTCCTCGCCCCGCTCACCGACCCGGAACGGGCCGGGAGCCTGCCGTGACCCCGCGCGTGCGGGTCGCGCTCGCCGCCGCCGTACGGACCCTGCCGCGCGCGCCGGGCCTGGCGTACGAGCCGAAGTTCGACGGCCACCGCATGGTCGTCCTGCGCACCGAGGAGGACGTGGTGCTCCAGGCCCGCTCCGGGCGGACCGTCACCCGCGCGTTCCCGGATCTGGCGGCGGCCGCCCGGCAGTTGCCCGCCGGGACCGTCCTGGACGGGGAGGTGGTCGTCTGGCACGCGGGCCGCACCGACTTCGCCCTGGTCCAGCGCCGGGCGGCGGCGGCCAGCGCGGCCCGGGCCGCCGCGCTCGCGCAGAGCCTGCCGGCGTCGTACGCGGCGTTCGACGTACTGGAGCTGGCCGGGGTGGACGTGCGCGGCCGGCCCTACGAACGGCGCCGGGCCCTCCTGGTCGACCTGCTGCTGCCGCTCGGCCCGCCGCTCCAGCCGGTGCCGATGACGACGGACCCGGAGCTGGCCGAGACCTGGTACGAGACCCTGCCCGCCAGCGGCATCGAGGGCCTGGTCGTGAAGCGCCTGGACCAGCCCTACCCGGCCGGCCGGCGCGCCTGGCGCAAGCTCCGGCACACGGACGTGCGCGACGCCGCCGTGATCGGCTACACCGGCACCCCGCGCCGCCCGCTGGCGCTCGTGCTGGTCCTGCCGGGGGAGGAGGACGAGGCCCCGCTGGTGTCGAGCCCGCTCCCGGCGGTGCTGCGTACGGAGCTCGCGGCGGCCGTCGCCGGGCATGACGGGGGCGGTGTCCGCACCGGGGGCGCTGCTGGTGGTCGGCGACGTGGTGACGGACGTGGTGGCGGTGCACCGCGAACCCCTGGC
>NZ_JBEZKZ010000145.1:0-4994 GCF_040651895.1 Streptomyces sp. NPDC048352 | reverse complement strand
GCCCGGCCGCAGGGGCACCACGGCGGGCCCCCGTCGCGGCCCTCGTCGTCCCGCAACCCCGGCTCCACCGCCGGGCGGACGGGGGGCCGCCCGGGACCCCGTACGACCGGCACCGGGCGCCGCCGCCCGTCGCGGCCGGACCCGAAGCTGCTGCGGCAGCGGCTGATCGTGTTCGTGGTGGTGACCCTGCTCGTGGCCCTGGGCATCGCCCTCGCGCAGAAACTCTGAGGGGGTGGCGCACCGTCCGGCGCGCCACCCCCTCCGTACGGTCCCCTGACTACGCGCGGCCGCTGCCGGCCACGGCGTAGAACGCGACGGCCGCGGCCGCGCCCACGTTCAGCGAGTCGACGCCGTGGGCCATGGGGATGCGCACCCACTCGTCGGCGGCGACCAGCGCCTGCGTGGACAGCCCGTCGCCCTCCGCCCCCAGCATCAGCGCCACCCGCTCCAGGGTCTGCGGGGCGGCCACGTCGATCGGCGAGGCCTTCTCGTGCGGGGTGAGCGCGAGGAGCTTGAAGCCGGCCTCCCGGACCGAGTCCAGGCTCTTGGGCCAGGCCTCCAGGCGGGCGTAGGGGACGGAGAACACCGCGCCCATCGAGACCTTCACCGACCGGCGGTACAGCGGGTCCGCGCAGTCGGGCGACAGCAGCACGGCGTCCATGCCGAGGGCGGCGGCGCTGCGGAAGATCGCCCCGATGTTGGTGTGGTCGTTGACCGCCTCCATGACGGCCACCCGGCGGGCCGACGCCAGCAGCTCCTGCGCCGTGGGCAGCGGCTTGCGCTGCATCGAGGCGAGGGCGCCGCGGTGCACGTGGTAGCCGGTGACCCGCTCGGCGAGGTCGGGGCTGACGGCGTAGACCGGGGCGGGGAGCTCGTCGATGACGTCGCGCATGACGTCGACCCACTTGGCGGACAGCAGCATCGAGCGCATCTCGTACCCGGCGTCCTTGGCCCGCCTGATGACCTTCTCGCCCTCGGCGATGAACAGGCCCTCGGCGGGCTCGCGGCGGCGCCGGAGCTCGACGTCGGTCAGGCCCGTGTAGTCGCGCAGGCGCGGGTCGTCGGGGTCTTCGATGGTGATGAGATCAGCCACAGGGTGATACTGCCTTGTCCTGGGTGCGGTGCCAACGGCCTGTCAGGCGCCGGCGAGGGGGGCGTTGACGCGGACGACGTCGCCGATCACGATGACGGCGGGCGGACGGACCTCCTGCGCCTTGACCGTCTCGCCCACGGTCGCGAGGGTGGCGTCCACCCGGCGCTGGGCGGCGGTGGTGCCCTCCTGGACGACGGCGACGGGGGTGTCGGCGGAGCGGCCGTGGCGGACCAGGGCCTCGGCGATCAGGCCGATCTTGTCGACGCCCATGAGGATGACGATCGTCCCGGTGAGCTTGGCGAGGGCCGCCCAGTCGACGAGGGAGCGCGGGTCGTCCGGTCCGACGTGGCCGCTGACCACGGTGAACTCGTGCGCCACCCCGCGGTGGGTGACGGGGATCCCGGCGGCGCTCGGCACCGAGATGGAGCTGGAGATGCCCGGCACGACCGTGCAGGGGATGCCGTGCTCGGCGAGGGCCTGGAGCTCCTCCATGCCGCGGCCGAAGACGTACGGGTCCCCGCCCTTGAGCCGCACCACGGCCTTGCCGGCCTTGGCGTGCTCGATCAGGGCGTTGTTGATGGCCTCCTGGGCCATGAAACGGCCGTACGGGATCTTCGCGGCGTCGATGACCTCGACGTGCGGCGGAAGCTCGTCGAGCAGGTCGCGGGGGCCGAGCCGGTCGGCGATCACCACGTCGGCCTCGGCCAGCAGGCGGCGGCCGCGCACGG
The DNA here is from genome assembly GCF_040651895.1 of Streptomyces sp. NPDC048352. Lineage (NCBI taxonomy): Bacteria > Bacillati > Actinomycetota > Actinomycetes > Kitasatosporales > Streptomycetaceae > Streptomyces > Streptomyces sp. NPDC048352. Next base: position 3,173 of record NZ_JBEZKZ010000145.1, on the reverse strand, counting down.
TGATCAGGTCCGGGTCGCCGGGCCCGCCGCCGACGAGGGCCACGCCGGGGACGCGGGGCCGGGCGGCGGTGAGGGAACCGTCGCGCAGCCCCTCGACGACGGCGTCGCGCACGGCGGCGGAGCGGCGCGGGTCGTTGCCGCTCAGCACGGCGACGGTGACGCCCTCCACGCGGCCGGTGGCCGGGGTCCAGGCGGTGGCGGCGTCGGCGTCGTCGGCGCGCACGCACCAGACGCGGCGGCTCTCGGCCTCGGCGGAGGCCGCGTCGTTGGCGGCCCGGTCCCGGGTGGCGATCAGCGCGTACCAGGCACCGTCGAGGTCGCCGTCCTGGTAGCGGCGGCGCTCCCAGCGGATCTCGCCGGTCTCCGCCATCGCGTCCACGGAGGGGGTCGCGGAGGGGGAGACGAGCAGGACGTCGGCACCGGCGGCGATCAGCGCGGGGAGGCGGCGCTGGGCGACCTGCCCGCCGCCGATGACGACGACGCGGCGCCCTGCCAGACGGAGTCCTACGGGGTAGGCGGGGTGTGCCGGGTTTGCCATGGCGGTTGCGGCTCCTGATGCGGCGGGGTCTGGTCGGCGGGGCCGCTGCTGCGCTGGAGCGGCGTGACGGGCACGCAGTGCGGGGCGCCCGTCCGGGACCACGATACGACCCGCCGGCTCCGGCGGTACCTGCGGGGGCGAACTTCGGACGGGGGGTTTCGGCTGGTCGGGGTGGGGGTGGGATCCCCACTGGAACGAGGACCGCGTAGCGATCCGTTGCCCCTGGGTGGGCCGCAGGGCGCTGTGGTCGGTGTTCGGTGCGGGCAGCAGCGCCCCTGCACCGGGAACTCAGGCGCAGAGGGCCCGGATGCCCGGCCGGCCGGGGCAACGCCCCCTCGCCCAGCCCTGACGGGCCCGCCGCTCCCCCTCTGGACCGTGCCGTTCCTTTGGGGGCTTCCCCGGAAACCCCCGAACCAGCCCTGAGACCGCCCAGCAGGCACCCCGCTCCCCCGCCCACCGGACCCGCACCCGGGGAGGCGGGTGGGTAACCACCGCCCCGCCCCCGGTGGGTCGAGGGGGAGATGGCGGGCCCGCACCGTGGCCGCGTACGGCAAAGCCCCCGCCCCCCGTTGAGCGGGGCGGGGGCTCAGGCCGGTGCCGGGGCTACTTCTCCGTGACTCCCGCCGAGTCGAACGTGGCGACCTCGTGCATCGCGCGGGCCGCGCTCTGGATCAGGGGGAGGGCCAGGAGGGCGCCCGTGCCCTCGCCGAGGCGGAGGTCCAGGTCGACCAGGGGGCGCAGGCCGAGCTTGTTGAGGGCGGCCACGTGGCCCGGTTCCGCGCTGCGGTGGCCCGCGATGCACGCCGACAGGGACTCGGGGGCGATGGCGCGGGCCACCAGGGCGGCCGCGCCCGCGCTCACGCCGTCGAGGATGACCGGCGTGCGCAGGGAGGCTCCGCCCAGCAGCAGGCCGACGATCGCCGCGTGCTCCAGGCCGCCGATGGCCGCCAGGACGCCGATCGGGTCGTTCGGGTCGGGCTGGTGGAGCTCCAGGGCGCGGCGTACGACGTCGACCTTCCGCGCGTGCGTCTCGTCGTTGATGCCCGTGCCGCGGCCCGTCACCTCGGACGGGTCGACCCCCGTGAAGACGGAGATCAGCGCCGCGGACACCGTGGTGTTCGCGATGCCCATCTCGCCCGTGAGGAGCGCCTTGTTGCCCGCCGCGACGAGGTCGCGGGCCGTCTCGATGCCGACCTCGATGGCGGCGATGGCCTCCTCGCGGGTCATCGCCGGCCCGGTCGACAGGTCGGCCGTGCCCGGGCGGACCTTGCGCGGCAGCAGCCCCGGGGTGGCGGGGAGGTCGCCCGCGACGCCGACGTCGATGACGCAGACCTCGGCGCCGACCTGGTTGGCGAAGGCGTTGCAGACCGCCCCGCCGCCCAGGAAGTTGGCCACCATCTGCGTGGTGACCTCCTGGGGCCACGGGGTGACGCCCTGGGCGTGGACACCGTGGTCGCCGGCGAAGATCGCGACGGCGGCCGGCTCGGGGATCGGCGGCGGGCAGACCCGGGAGAGGCCGGACAGCTGAGCGGAGATGATCTCCAGCATGCCCAGGGCCCCGGCGGGCTTGGTCATGCGCTTCTGCCGCTCCCAGGCCTCGCCGAGCGCCTTCGCGTCGAGCGGGCGGATGCTGGCGACGGTCTCGGAGAGCAGGTCGTGCGGGGCCTCGCCGGGCAGCGCGCGGCGCCCGTACGTCTCCTCGTGGACGACCCAGGCCAGCGGACGGCGCTGCGACCAGCCCGCCTGGGCCAGTTCGGGCTCGTCGGGGAACTCGTCCACGTACCCGACGCACAGGTACGCGACGACCTCCAGGTGCTCCGGCAGGCCCAGCGCGCGGACCATCTCGCGCTCGTCGAAGAAGCTGACCCAGCCGACGCCGAGGCCTTCGGCGCGGGCGGCGAGCCACAGGTTCTCGACGGCGAGGGCGGAGGAGTACGGGGCCATCTGCGGCTGGGTGTGCCGGCCGAGGGTGTGGCGGCCGCCGCGCGTCGGGTCGGCGGTGACGACGATGTTCACCGGGGTGTCGAGGATGGCCTCGATCTTCAGTTCCTTGAACTGCTTGGCCCGGCCCTTGGGCAGCGACTTGGCGTAGGCCTCGCGCTGCTTCTGGGCGAGTTCGTGCATCGTCCGGCGGGTCTCTGCGGAGCGGATGACGACGAAGTCCCACGGCTGCGAGTGGCCGACGCTGGGCGCGGTGTGGGCGGCCTCGAGGACGCGCAGCAGCACCTCGTGCGGGATGGGGTCGGTACGGAAGCCCTTGCGGATGTCGCGGCGCTCGCGCATGACGCGCAGCACCGCCTCGCGCTCGGCGTCGTCGTACGCGGGGGCCGGTTCGCCCGCGGCGGGCTCCGCCGGCGGGGCCTCGGCTTCGGCGGGGGCGGGCTCGGCGGCCTCCGCGGCGGCCGGCTCGGGGGCCTCGGCGGGCTGCACGGGCTCTACGGGCTCGGGCTGCGCTCCGGCCGGCTCGGGGGCCTCGGGCGCGGCCTGGGCCACCGTTTCCGCGGGGGTCTGCTCGGCGGGCTCGGCCGGAGCCTGCGGGTCGGCCGGGGCCGACCTCGCCGCCGCCCCGGTCCACCCGGACCAGCGGGCGGCCGCCGGCCAGGACCCGGGTCTTCACGGGCAGCGTGCCCTCCAG
>NZ_JBEZKZ010000144.1:0-5203 GCF_040651895.1 Streptomyces sp. NPDC048352 | reverse complement strand
GGCTGGGACGGTACGTCCCAGCCGCGCCCCCGCGCGTGTCCGGTCAGGGCAGGTCCGCGACCTCGGGGTGGTCGGTCAGCCAGGCGCGGACCGCCTGCTGTTCCCTGCCCTTGCCCATCTCCTGGATCTTCGCCTCCAGTCCGGTGAGCTGGGCCTCGGTCAGCTTGAAGGACTTGAGCCAGCCGGCGATCTCCGGCTCGTCGGCGGCGAAGCCCTTGCGGGCGAGGGTGTGGATGCCGTCGCCCTTGCCCCAGACGCCCTTCGGGTCGGCCAGTTTGGCCAGGTCGTACGTGGAGTAGGCCCAGTGCGGGGACCACAGCACGCTGACGACCGGTTCCTGCTTCTCGTAGGCCCGCTTCAGCTCGGCGAGCATGCCGGGGGTGGAGCCGTCGACGACCTGGTACTCGCCGTCGAGGCCGTACTCCTTGAGGACCTTCTCCTTCAGGAGGGACATGGCGCCCGCGCTCGGCTCGATGCCGATGATCCTGCCCTTGAACCGCGCCCCCTTGCCCTTGAGGTCGGCGAGGGAGCGCACGTCCTTCACGTACGAGGGGACGGAGAGCTCGATGGAGGTGGGGCCGTACCAGGTGCCGAGGTCCTCCAGGCGGTTCCCGTACTTCTCCCAGTACTGGGCCTGGGTGACGGGGAGCCAGGAGTCGGTCTGGAAGTCGACCTGGCCGCCGGCGAGCCCGGTGAACAGGGCGCCCAGCTCCAGCTGGCGTGCGTCCACCTGGTAGCCGCGGCGTTCCAGCAGCTCCTTCCACAGGAAGGTGGAGGCGATGCCCTCGTCCCAGGGGATGTAGCCGATGCTGACCTCGCGGCCCTTGCCGGTGTTGCGGGCGCCGGGCGCGGCGGTGGTCTCGGTGGAGCCGCCGAAGGTGCTCAGTCCGCCGGCGACGAGGGCGAGGACGACGGCCGCGGTGACGGCGTACGCGGGCTGCGGGCGGTGGTTCCACAGCCGGGCCGTACCGCTCGCGGCGGACCGGGCCAGGGCCTGCGCGCGGCGGCCGACGGTGGAGACCTGGCGGCCGAGGGCGCCGGTCATCCGGTCCAGGTACATGGCGAGGACGACGATGGACAGGCCCGCCTCGAAGCCGAGGCCGATGTCGACGCTGCCGATGGCGCGGTACACGGCGCCGCCGAGGCCGCCGCCGCCGACCATGCCGGCGATCACGACCATGGACAGGCCGAGCATGATGACCTGGTTGACGCCCGCCATGATCGTGGGCAGGGCGAGCGGCAGCTGGACGCGTACGAGGGTGTCGCGCGGGGTGGTGCCGAAGGCGTCGGCGGCCTCGACCAGCTCGGCGTCGACCTGGCGGATGCCGAGCTCGGTCATCCGTACGCCGGGCGGCAGCGAGAAGACGATCGTGGCGATGATGCCGGGGACCACGCCCACGCCGAAGAAGATGATGCCGGGAATGAGGTAGACCATCGCGGGCATGGTCTGCATGAAGTCGAGTACGGGCCGCAGGGCGGCGCTGACCCTGTCGGAGCGCGAGGCCCAGACGCCGAGCGGGAGTGCGAACAGCAGCGTGGCGAGGGTGGCGACCAGGACCAGGGACAGGGTGGCCATGGCCTCGTCCCACAGGCCGACGGAGTCCACGAGAGCGAAGGCCGCGAAGGAGAGCAGGCCCGCGAGCAGGCCGCGCAGCCACCAGGCGGCGACGGCGAGGAGCCCGGCGAAGAGCAGCGGGGCGGGGGCGGACAGCACGGCGTCGATGCCGTCGTAGAACCCGCCGACCAGGGCGCTGATGGTGTCGAAGAGCCAGGACAGGTGGCGCTGGAGGAAGTCGACGGCGCTGTCGGCCCAGGCTCCGATGTGCAGGCGGGGCATCAGGCGGCCACCTCCGCGCAGGCCACGGGGGGCCGTTGTTCGTCCCCGATGAAGGCGACGAGCCGGTCCTTGGGCACGGAGCCGACGACGGCGCCGTCCTCTCCGGTGACGGCGACCGGGTGGGGGACGCGGGCGCTGACGGCGCAGAGGTCGGCGAGCGGGGTGTCGGCGCTGACGGTGGGGCAGCCGCAGGCGTCCGCCGCGCCGGGCGCCTCGTCCATGACGGCGTCGGCGGTGAGCACGCGGGAGCGGTCCACGTCCTGGACGAAGGAGGCGACGTAGCGGTCGGCGGGGCGCATGAGGATGTCCTCGGCGGTGCCCTGCTGGACGATCCGGCCGTCGCGCATGACGGCGACCCGGTCGCCGAGGCGCATGGCCTCATTGAGGTCGTGGGTGATGAAGACGATGGTCTTCTTCAGGGTCCGCTGGAGTTCGAGCAGCTGGTCCTGCATGTCGCGGCGGATCAGCGGGTCCAGCGCGCTGAAGGACTCGTCCATCAGGAGCAGGTCGGCGTCCGTGGCCAGGGCGCGGGCGAGGCCGACGCGCTGCTGCATGCCGCCGGAGAGCTCGTCGGGCCAGGAGTTCTCCCAGCCGCCGAGCCCGCACAGCGCCAGCGCCTCGGCGCCCCGCCGCTCGCGCTCGGCCCGGGGGACGCCCTGGACCTCCAGGCCGTAGGCGGCGTTGGCCAGGACGTCGCGGTGCGGGAAGAGCGCGAAGTGCTGGAACACCATGGAGATCCTGGTGGAGCGTACACGGCGCAGCTCGCGCGGGGTGAGCCCGGTGAGGTCCTCGCCGTCGAAGAGGATGCGCCCGGAGGTGGGCTCCAGGAGCCCGTTGAGCATCCGCAGGAGGGTGGACTTGCCGGAGCCCGACAGGCCCATGACGACGAAGATCTGGCCGGGCTCGACGCGGAAGGAGGCGTCGATCACGGCCGCCGTGGTGCCGTCGGCGCGCAGCTCCTCGCGGTCGGCGCCGCCTTCGAGCGCGCGGACCGCGGCCGCCTGGCGATCGGGGCTTCTGGCGAACACCTTGTAGACGTGCTCGGCCTGGAGCGTGGACACATACACCTCGCGGGTCGTACCGGATCCGGCCCGCCGCCGTCAGGCCGCGGGCCGGGGAGCGGGGCGGGATCGGCCCGCGCGGTCCGCGCCCCGGCCACCGGCCGCGGACGTGGTTCCACTCCAGCGACCCGGCTGCCCGGCCTTCGCTCTGGCAAACGGTGAAGTGATCCAACTCACGCCGCGAGGTGTACGGCGGGACCGTCAGGCCGGGCGACGCCCGGACTCCGGGCCGAGGTCGGCCAGCATGGAAGTCCGCAGGTGGGAGAGGAGCCGGGTCAGGAGTCGGGAGACCTGCATCTGGGAGATGCCCAGGGCGGCGCCGATCTGGGCCTGGGTGAGCTCTTCGCCGAAGCGCATCCGGAGCATGGTGCGTTCGCGTTCGCTGAGCCGCTCGAGCAGCGGGGCCAGGGTCTGGATGTCCTCGACGAGCTCCAGGGCCGGCTCCTCCTCCCCCAGCACCTCGGCGAGGGAGTGGCCCTCGGTGGGGCCGTCGCCGTGCTCGCTGTGCGGGGCGTCCAGGGAGCCGCTGGTGTGGCCGTTGGCGGCGACCAGACCCTCTATGACCTGCTCGTCGGTGAGGTCGAGGTGTGCGGCGAGGTCGGCGACGGTGGGCGAGCGGTCGAGCCGGACCGTCAGCTCCTCCTTCGCCTTGGCGATCTCGATGCGCAGCTCCTGGAGCCGGCGCGGGACGTGGACGGCCCAGGCGGTGTCGCGGAAGTGCCGCTTGATCTCGCCCGTGATGTAGGGCATGGCGAGGGTGGCGAACTCGTTCTCGCGGGCCGGGTCGAACCGGTCGATGGCCTTGATCAGGCCGATGGTGCCGACCTGGACGATGTCGTCGACGTCCCCGGCGGCGCCTTCGGCGCGGCCCCGGAAGCGGCGGACCGCGTACTGGACCAGGGAGGCGTTCATCTCGATCAGGGTGTTGCGGACGTACTGGCGCTCGGCAGTGCCCTCGGGCAGTTCGCGCAGGCGCTCGAAGAAGACCTTCGACAGCTCGCGCGCGTCAGCCGGGGCCACTTCCCTGGGCTCGTCGATCCGGGGCAGACCCGCCTCGCGGGCTGCGGCGCGGCCGCTGCGCGGACCGGGCAGCGGGGCCGGGCAGCCGGCGGCGGAGTCGTCCGTGGCGGGGTCGGCGGTATGGAAGGGGTGGGCGGGTACCGGCATGGGGTTCGCTCCTTGGGCTGGTCGGCTTGCGGCGCGGGACCTTGACAGTCCTCGACTCTGGACTGCTTCGGCTCGCACGTCAAGAAATACCGGAAATACTTTTCGCGTCTTGTATCACGTGAAACCTGTGCCGCATCATGACCGCATGGGAAGTACAGTGAGCCGACATAACTGGACATTTCTCACAAACCACGCACGCGTCCTGGTGACCATCGCCCGGGACCCCGGGGCGCGGCTGAGGGATGTCGCCCTGGTGTGCGCGCTCACTGAGCGCACCGTCCAGGCGATCGTGACCGACCTCGAGGCGGACGGGTACCTGCGGCGCCTGCGGGACGGCCGGCGCAACCGCTACGAGATCTCGCCGGGCGCCATGTTCCGGCACCCGGCCGAGGCGGGGGTGCAGGTGGACGGCCTGCTCGCCCTGCTCACCGGCGCCCCCGCCGCCGGGAAGGCCGTCGCACCCGGCGTGTCCCCCGGTCTGGCCGGAGCGGCGGCGGGGCCCGACGGGCCTAAGTGACGCGGAACCCGATCGCTTCGGGCTCGCGGTGGAAGGTGAGCCGGTCCCAGCCGGTGAAGGCCAGGTCCGTGACGGCGAGCAGCCGTCCCGCTCCGTCGTGCACGGTGCGGCGTACGGACAGCCCGCAGACGGGCGGCGCGGCGGTCGCCGGGCGGCTGGTGCGGGTCATGGTGATGGTCTCGCACGTCCGGCCGCGGGCGGTGGCCCGCTCCAGCCAGAGGTGCAGCGGCCGCAGGTCCTCGCTGAGGGCGCCGTCCGGCCGGCCGAGGTAGGCCGCCAGCTCCGGGGTGGCCGCGACCGTGCGCGGGCAGAGGTACGTCACCGTGTGCCGGAGCGTCTCCCCGCCCGGGCCGGAGACGTGCTGGTGGTGGACCAGGGTGCGCTCCCCGCCGCTCATCCCGAGCAGTGCGGCGAGGGAGGGCGGCACGGTGACGAGGGTGAGCCGGTCCCGGGTGAGGCGCGCGCCGGCCGGCTGCGTCCGGGCCGCCGGAGGCCGGGTGAGGGCCGGCTGCGCGGGTGCCGGCCGGGCCGCCGGGGACACGGCGGCGGGCGTGGCGGCGCCGGGGCCCTCGCGGTGCGGCGCCGGGGCCGCAGGCCTGGTGCCCCGGCGGCCGGTGACGA
>NZ_JBEZKZ010000143.1:0-5894 GCF_040651895.1 Streptomyces sp. NPDC048352 | reverse complement strand
GAGTTCTCAAGGAACGGACGCTTCCTTTGTACTCACCCTCTCGGGCTTTCCTCCGGGCTTTCGTTCTGTGTTCTTGCGTTTCCGACTCTATCAGACTCTTTCGTGTCCGATTCCCTCGGCGCTTTCCAGGTCCTTCGCTTTCGCGCTTTCCCTTTCCGGCGGTTCCGACTCTATCAGAAGTTTTCCACCGGATTTCCCGGCTTCAACGTTTCCGAATGAAGGGTCGAATGCACCCCACGTGGGAGATTCCCTGCGGAGTGGTGGCTGCCGAACTTGTTCAGTTCGAGGCAACCGTTTAACTCTACAACCCTGCCCCTGGGGTGTCAAAACGGGGCCGGGGCCTCGTGCACGCGAGTCAGCAGGGCCAGCAGTGTGTCCCGCTCCTCGGGGGTCAGGGGAGCCAGCAGCTCGGCGTTGGCCGCTTCCGCCAGGGCCGCGCAGCGCTCGAGGACGGCCTCCCCTTCGGCCGTGACGGTGACGGCGTTCTTGCGCCGGTCGGCGGGATCCGGGGCGCGCAGGATCAGGCCGGCCTCCTGGAGGTGGTTGAGGATGCCGACCATGTCCTTCGGGTCCACGGCAAGCCGGCGCCCCAGCTCGGCCTGCGCCACGGGGCCGTACTCCGCCGTCGCCGCCAGCACCGCGTGGTGCATGAGCTTCAGGCCCTCGGCGGCGATCGCCTCCGCGACCAGACCCCGGCCGCGCGCCGCGACCCGCCCGACGAGCCAGCTGGGCAGGGCCTGGATGTGGCGGAGGGCGGAGGTCATGCGACCACCCTATCCAAATTCATTGGGCATCCCCACGATTCTCCGCTTATCGTTGGGACTCCCAACGAACGCCAACCCCCGGAGGTTCTGTGCTGCGCATCCGCCATGAGGTCAGCGGTGGGCCCGACGTCCTGCGCGCCGAGGAAGCCGACCGCCCCCAGGCCGGTCCCGGACAGCTCCTGGTCCGGGCCGAGGCCATCGGCGTCACCCTTCCCACCGTCCGCAAGGTCCGTGAGGGCAGCGGGCCCGTCTCCTTCGGCGGGGAGGTCGCGGGGGTCGTCGTCGCCACCGGTGCCGACGTCACCGGCTTCGCCGTGGGAGACCGCGTCACCGGGCTCTGCTTCGCCGACGCCTATGCCGAGTACGCGGTCCTCGAGGCCGGCATGGCGTCCGGGGTCCCGGACGGCGTGAGCGCCGTGGAGGCGGTCGCGCTGGTGCGCAGCGGCCTCGTCGCCCGGGGTGCCTACGAAGCCGGGTGCGTGCGGCCCGGCGAGTCGGTCCTCGTCACGGCGGCGGCCGGCGGGGTGGGCACCCTCGCCCTCCAGTACGCCAAGGCCGGCGGGGCGGGCCGCGTGGTCGCGGCCGTCAGCAGCGCCGCCAAGGGGGACTTCGTCCGCGGCCTGGGCGCCGACGGGGTCGTCCAGTACGACGACGCCGACTGGGCAGGGCCGTACGACGTGATCCTCGACGGCGTCGGCGGCGACCTCCTCGGCCCCGCCGTACGCGCGCTGGCCACGGGCGGCCGGCTGGTGGCCTTCAGCTCCGGCGGCGGCACGGTCGAGGCGTACGAGCTCCTGGCCCGGGGCGCCTCGCTCATCGGCTTCCAGATGCAGGCCATCGCCTTCGGCCGGCCCGACCTGTACGCCCGCTGGCTCCGCGAGCTCTGGCAGCTGCGCGACGCGGGCACCCTGCGCACCGCCGTCCACGCGGAGCTCCCCCTCACCGAGGCCGCCCGCGCCCACGCCCTGATCGAACAGCGCCACAACCTCGGCAAGGTCGTCCTCGTCCCCTGAGGACCGCGGGTCCGGCCCGGCCCCTCTAAGACGTCGTCTCGTTTGGCTTGGAACTCACGCGTCTCGGGCCGGGCCGTACGCCTCGCGGGTCCCCTCGTCAGGTCCCGTGGGGAGGTACTCCAGCAGGATGGGACCGGAGTGCAGGACCGCGCTGGCCCAGCCGGCCATCTCTTCGCCGGTCAGGTAGCGGTACAGCCATTCGGCGAAGTCCATGGCGTGGCCGGCCCAGTCGCCCTCCGAGCCCTGGACCACGATTCCGTCGGAGTACCCGTGGACCTCTGGAGCCAGGAAGACAGCGGCTCCCTGGTCCGTGCTGGCAAGTGGGATGAGGCCGTCGGAGGAACCGAAGGTGATCTGCGGGCGGTTGCAGATCACTCTTGGATCGACATCTGGTTCCAGGCCGTCGGACTCCCATGACCGCCACTCGGACCAGCCTTCCGCCTCCGACCGGATCTCCTGGCCCAGGTTCCGCCATGCACAGGCAGGGTGGGACGAAAGGTAGAGGTGCCCGTTGAGCTGGACGGGGGCGTACGCATCGACGATCGCCTTGTAGTCGGCGGGAAGCCTTCTGTCGATCTCCTGCTCCAGGTGCAGCCATGCAGCAGGATCGTTGTAACGGTTCTCCGCTGGGCCAAGCATGGCGAAGACGGCCTGCAGATGGTCGGTCATGGCGGTCACGCCCCTTGAGGACGCCGGGAATGGCTCGTGCCAGCATCGAGCACCCCTCCTGTCGACGGTTGCTCGGGGTCCTCGTTGTCTCGGCATGGAGATCGTGCGGCAGCTGGTGCCAGACAGTTTGTGGGGGCTCTTCCTTCGCGTGATGCCCGAAGCACCGGTGCGTCCACAAGGCGGCGGACGGCGCAGGGCTGACGACCGTGGAGTCTTGGCCGCGATCCTTTTCGTTGCCACGTCCGGCTGCACCTGGCGGCAGCTCCCACCCATGTTCGGCGCGTCCTGGCAAACCGCCCACCGCCGGGCCGCTGACGGGACCGAATCCGACCGACCGCGGCAAACTCGGATCGAAGATCCACCTGATCACCGACCGAAATGGACTGCCTCTCTCACTGGGCGTCTCGGGCGCCAACATGCACGACAGCCTCGGCCTGGAGCCGCTCGTGCGCGGGATTCCACCGATCCGTTCTCGCCGTGGACCCGCCGGCGACGGCCTGCGAAACTGCACGCGGACAAGGGATACGGCTACGTCCACTTGCGCCGATGGCTCCGCAAACGCGGCATCCGCCACCGCATCGCTCGCAAGGGCATCGAGTCCTCGCAACGGCTCGGCCGCCACCGGTGGGTAGTCGAGCGGACTGTGTCCTGGCTTGCTGGGTGCCGCCGGCTCCACCGCCGCTACGAACGCAAGGCCGAACACTTCCTTGGCTTCGTCGGCATAGCCGCGACCCTCATCTGTCACCGCCGCCTCACCAACTGAGACGTCGTCTACGAGGCCGTGCCGCCGAGGGACGCAGCGTCACTCCGGTCGTGGAGCCGCCATCCGTCGAGGACCGCCCGCACATGACGGTGCCCAGCAGCTCCGCGGGACCAGACGAGCGTCCGGCGACGGGGGTTCTCGTGGTCCCAGCTGTCGTAGTCCTTGACGGCAACGGTGTCCGACAGTCGCCACCGCGAGGAACCCCATGAGGCCTCAGGCACCTCCACCAGGCCGTCGAGGAGCTCGATGGCCGGGACGGCAAGACTGTCCATGGGCCAGGGCTTCCACGCCGCGATGGTGTCGGTGAGGGCATGGGATTCGATGAGATGCAGGATCGACGGGGCGACGGGGAGGTAGGGGCTGCCGCCGTCGACGTCGGTGCCCACACTGCCGTCGGTATGGATCAAGTCCCGGCACGGCTTCGACACGTGCTCGCCGATCCACTCGAAGTACCAGGCCCCCCGGGGGTCTTGCCATGCCGCTGTCTGCAGACCGTAGTGGGCGTACTCCCATCCACGGGCCGTCTCGTTCCGCTCCCCGTCCACGTCCCAGCTGTGGCGTACCTCGTAGCGCAGACCACCGAACTTCTGGAGGAACCCCTCGCACCGGATGATGAGCTCCATGGGAGCGGGGACGAGTTCCCCCGAGCGGTCGCGCACTCGCCACAGCTCTATCGGCAGCCCGAACCGAGAGGGCCGCTCACGCCGGGCCGTGCGCCGCAGGAAGTCCTGCGCGCGTTCCGAGAGCTCGGACGGATCTTCCAGGATGTGCATCCTGAACTCCCTTTGCCGCAGTTCACGGCGCTTCGCTATCCCACAGGTGAAGAAAGCTCCGGGCGTCGTCGAAACCGTCGAGAGCCCGCCCGTCCACATCCGACGGGTCCGCCTCGGCTCGCGCCGCCAGCGACTCCACGAGCGCAAGCGCCCCATCACTGAGATGTCCGAAGCGCCGGGCGGTGTGTCCAAGGCAGAGGCCGGCCAGGCCGAGCAAGGGGCTGCCCGACACCGCTCGCGTTCCGATCTGCATGCAGCAGCGCTCGACGAACTCCCGGTCGTCGTCGTTCAACGCGGTCCCCACCAGGACGCGCGCCGCCTCATTCTCCTGCGAGCGGTCGTGAAGCACCCGCTCCAGCGTCTCGACCACCAGCTCGTGCGGCAGATGCGGGAGCCCGGGCTGGTTCTCGAAGCGCGGATCAGAGTGCATCCCGCGAGGGTACGCGTCCCGGCCCTGGTGAACCGGCTCGGGTGCGCTCAGCCGCGCGGAGGGAGCTGGAGGGCGAACCGGCGGACGGCCGCGGTGAAGGCACTGGGATCGTCGAAGTTCGCAAGGTGTCCTGCCCGTGGGATCAACTCGACGCGGGCGTGCGGATGCGCACGGGCGAAGTCCGACTCGCCGGACCGGAAGACGGTGTCCTTCTCGCCGTTCAAGATGAGCACGGGAGCCGCAACATGACGCATCGCGCCCGCGTCGAAGCGGCCCAGCACCTCGCCCCATGCGGCCGGCAGGGTGTGGAACGCGTAGCCGGCGAGGATGGTCGCCTCCACCACCTCGGGTGGATAGAGCCGGCGCAGCAAGCGGTCGTTCCACCGGGCCAGTCGGGCCGCCGGTATGCGGGGGACGAGCCCGGCGACCCACGAATACGGCGCGGCCCACGGGCCACGCGTCGAGGCGCTGGCTCCGGCAAGGACCAGCCCCCGCAGTCGCTCGGGGCTGCGCCGCGCGAACTCCAGCGAGGCGTACCCGCCGAGTGAGTGCCCGACGACGAGGGCTGGTCCGCAGTCGAGCGCGTCCACCGCGGTGGCGATGACCTCCGTCGCCGCGTCCAGGCTCCAGGGTTGGGCGGAGCGGGCGCCGTGGCCCGGCAGGTCGACAGCGGCTACCCGGAAGTCGTCCCGGAGTGCGGCGAGCTGTGGACTCCACTGCCCCGCGCTGAACCGCGTCCCGTGTACGAAGACGATGGGCGGCGCACCCGCTGCCGTCATGATCCCCCCAGGTCAGCTTCTCCCAGGACCGACTCTACCGGCGGGCTACTGGAGGGCTTGCGCCGGCGGGCCGCGGCGGCCTCGTCGCGAACGTACGGGTCGGCGTCTGCGGCCAGCTGGTCGAGAACGGCCGAGACCCCGAGCTCCGCGAGCTCAAGGGAGGAGAAGTTGCCCAAGGCGATCGCGACCCAGGCACGGACACGGGGGCTGTCGTCGTTCGCGAGCGAGCAGATCTTCCGAAGGGTGCTGGGTCGCCGAAGGAAGCCGAGGGAGCTGAGGGCCGGGATTCGTACCTGCGGGGAGGGATCATCCAGCAGCTGCACCAAAAGGTCGATGGCCGCCGGCTCTGTCCCGTGACTGCCGAGCGTACCCACGACCGCGCTGCGGATTCCTTCGTCCTGAGAGGGTTCGGGGACGAATCGTTGCTCACGGCGCACGGCGGGAGGTTTTCGCGCGCGGCGGCCGGCTGCTCCTGCGCGAGTACATGGAGCATCGTCGAGAGCGAGTCCTGGTCGTCACCCAGACGCGGAGTAGGCCCGCAACAGGGCGGCGAGGGCCGTGTGATCGGCCGTCTCGGCCAGAAGCCGCGCGAGCACATGACGCAGGGGAAAGACCCCGTAAACGCAGAAAAGCCCCGCACCAGAAGGTGCGGGGCTTTCCCACAATGATTGTTCGGCGGCGTCCTACTCTCCCACAGGGTCCC
>NZ_JBEZKZ010000142.1:0-5927 GCF_040651895.1 Streptomyces sp. NPDC048352 | reverse complement strand
GAACCGGGCGCCGCGCCCGGCCCGGGGAAGGCGGCCGGTACGGGCGCGCGGACGGGTGCCGCGGCGGATGCGGCGGCCGGTGCCGCCGTCGGCCCCGAAGCCGGCCGGGGGCCGGAGGGGCCCGGGGGCGCCGAGCCGGAGAAGGCCGCGCCCGCCGCGCAGAGCGCCGCGCGGTCCCGGCGCTTCCCCACCGTCACCCAGGACACGGCCCGCCCCGAGGGCGCCGGCCGTGCCATCCCCGGAGCGGTGTCCACGCCCGCCCGTCAGTGGCCGATGCTCAGCGTCCTCGGCGCCACCGCGGTCGGGCTGCTGTCCACCGCGGTGGGCCATCCGCGGGTCGGCTGCCTGGTGATGGGCGTCGCGCTGATCGCGGCCGCGGTACTGCGCCGCGTCCTGCCCTCGGTGGGCATGCTCGCGGTGCGCTCCCGCTTCACGGACATGATCACGTACGGGGTGCTGGGGGTGGCCATCACCCTGCTCGCGCTGGTGATGGAGCCGCAGGGGCTGGAGATCCCGTTCCTGGAGAGCGTGGTCCGCTTCACCGTCCGCTAGTGAGGTCCAGCAGGGCGTCCAGGGCCGCGGCGACGGCCGGACGGGACTCCGTACCGGCCCGCACCAGTGCCTGGAGGGTCCGCCCCCGGCCCGGCAGCTCCACCACCGCCGTGCCGGGCGGCGGCGCGTCGCACAGCAGCTTCGGCAGGACCGCGGCGGCCCGCCCGGCGGCGACCAGCCACAGCCCGGCCCGCAGGTCGGCGCACTCGTGCGCGATGCGCGGGGTGAACCCGGCGTTGCGGCAGGTGTGCACGAGCATCTCCCGGCAGCTGCTCGGGGCCGGCGCCGACACCCAGTCGGCCCCGCGCAGCGCCGCCGGCCCCTCCCGCTCGTAGGCCGGCAGCAGCGCCTCGGGCAGCGCCAGGCACAGCGGGTCCTCGAACAGCGGGACGGCGGTGGTGCCGCTCGCGGGCGCGGCGCCGAGCAGGGGGTACGCGTACGTCACCGCGAGGTCCAGGCGCCGCCCGCGCAGCTGCGGCACGGCCTCCTCCGGGTCCGCCTGGACCACGCGCGGCCGCAGGCCCGGGTGGCGCCGGGCCAGGGCGGCGACGAGCGGCGCGGCGACCGTGGCCAGCGCGCTCGGGGCGCAGCCGACGTACAGCTCCCCGGCCGGGCCGGTGTCGAGGGCCCGTACCGCCCCCTCGGCGCGTTCCAGCGCGGCCAGCACCGGCTCGCAGGCGGCGGCGAGCGCCGCGCCGGCCGGGGTGAGCCGCAGGCCGCGCCCCTCCCGCTCGACGAGGGCGGCGCCCGCCTCGGCCTCCAGGGCGCGCAGCTGCTGCGAGACCGCGGAGGGGGTCACCCGGTGCAGCTCGGCGACCACGGTCACCTTCCCGTGCTCGGCCAGGTCCCGGAGTATGACCATCCGTTTCACGTCAAGCATGAGCTCAGCTTAACGACGGGTGTAGCTGAAGTAGCTGGACTTCACGGTGGCCGGGGCGGAAGCTCGTCGTATGAATCCTCTGAAGGTGCTCCTGGTCGGAGCCGGCGGAACCCTCGGCCGCGCCGTCCACACCGCCCTGCGCGAGCGCGGCCACGACGTGGTCACCGCCTCCCGCAAGGGTGCGGACCTGTACGTCGACATCACCGACCCGGAGTCCGTCCGGGCCCTGTACGACGCGGCCGGCCCGCTGGACGCGGTGGCGAACGCCGCCGGCAGCGTCCCCTGGCGGCCGCTGTCCTCGCTGACCACCGCCGACGTCCGCGAGGGCCTGGAGGGCAAGGCCGTCAGCCAGATCGAGCTGGTCCGCCAGGGCGCCGCCCGGCTGCCCGCGCACGCCTCCTTCACCCTGATCACCGGCATCCTGGCGCGCGAACCCCTGCTCACCGGCTCCGTCGCCTCCCTCGTCAACGGCGCGGTCGAGGCCTTCGTGCGGGCCGCCGCCATCGAACTGCCGGGCCGCCAGCGGATCAACGCCGTCAGCCCGACCGTCTTCACCGAGTCCCTCGACGCGTACGGGGACACCTTCGCCGGATTCGACCCGGTGCCGGTCGCCCGCGCGGCGAACGCCTACGTCAAGTCCGTCGAAGGGCACCGGACCGGGGAGGTCTTCCGGGTGGAGTAGGACGCGGGCGCAGGCCCGCCACCCGGCCGGACCTTCGAAACGCCGGGCCCCGGCCCTCCGTGTGCCGTGGACCACAGGGACCGGGGGATTGGGGGCCCCGCGGGTCGGATAGCCTGACCGCGGATGTCTCTTCACGTCAAGATTCACAGGACAGGGAAGCGGCGTCCTCCCCAGTACTTGGGACCCAGCACATGGGGCGGGGACGCCCCACCGCCAGCTGTCTAACGGAGAAGGCCATGACCCGCACTCCCGTGAATGTCACTGTCACCGGCGCCGCCGGCCAGATCGGCTACGCGCTGCTCTTCCGCATCGCGTCCGGCCACCTGCTCGGCGCGGACGTGCCGGTCAAGCTCCGCCTCCTGGAGATCCCCCAGGGCATGAAGGCCGCCGAGGGCACCGCCATGGAGCTCGACGACTGCGCCTTCCCGCTCCTGAAGGGCATCGACATCTTCGACGACCCGAACCAGGGCTTCGACGGCGCCAACGTCGCGCTGCTCGTGGGCGCCCGCCCGCGCACCAAGGGCATGGAGCGCGGTGACCTGCTCTCCGCCAACGGCGGCATCTTCAAGCCGCAGGGCGCCGCGATCAACGCGCACGCGGCCGACGACATCAAGGTCCTGGTCGTGGGCAACCCGGCCAACACCAACGCGCTCATCGCGCAGGCCGCCGCCCCGGACGTACCGGCCGAGCGCTTCACCGCGATGACCCGCCTGGACCACAACCGGGCGATCTCGCAGCTCGCGCAGAAGACCGGTGCCGACGTCACCGACATCAAGCGCCTGACCATCTGGGGCAACCACTCGGCGACCCAGTACCCCGACATCTTCCACGCGGAGATCGCCGGCAAGAACGCCGCCGAGGTCGTGAACGACCAGCAGTGGCTGGCCGACACCTTCATCCCGACCGTCGCCAAGCGCGGTGCCGCGATCATCGACGCCCGTGGCGCCTCCTCGGCCGCCTCGGCCGCCAACGCCGCCATCGACCACGTGCACACCTGGGTCAACGGCACCGCCGCGGGCGACTGGACCTCCATGGGCATCCCGTCGGACGGCTCCTACGGCGTCCCGGAGGGCATCATCTCCTCCTTCCCCGTCACCTGCGCCGACGGCAAGTACGAGATCGTCCAGGACCTGGACGTCAACGAGTTCTCCCGGACCCGCATCGACGCGTCCGTGGCGGAGCTCGTCGAGGAGCGCGACGCGGTGCGCGAGCTCGGCCTGATCTGACCGAGCCGGTCTCCGGCGGGCCGATCCCGGCGCGCCGACGGCGGCCGCTGATCGGGTTCACCCGATCGTGTGCGCGTCGCGAACGTCCTTGCGCCCCGGCCAAACCTGGCCGGGGCGCTTTGGCGTGAAAGCACCTGTCTATCCCTGTAGGTGGAAAATAAGGTCGCCCGGTGACCGACCACCTGATTCCCCCTCAGTCCGGCGGCGGTGACGCCGGGGCGGACCCTCGCCACGGCCGCCCACCGGTGCACCCCGCGGTCAGCGAGGCCGGCCGCCTCCTGTGCGCGGGAACCTACCTCGACGCCGCGTACCGCGACCGCGTGATCGACGAGCTGTACGTCCACGAAGAGCGCATCGCCGCCCCGTCCTACGGCTTCGACGCCACCCGCGTGCTCGCCCACGCGCTGCGCGCCCGCCGCATCGAACTGGCCTGGGCCGGCGGGATCATCGGCGCCTGGCTGGTGGGCTCCCTGCTGACCAGCGGGGGCCTCACCCTGCTGCTCGTCCCCTTCCTGATGCTGAGCCTGGCCAACTGGCTGCGCGCCCGGCGCAACCCCCTCGTACGCTTCCTCGGGCTGCTGGTGCGGATCTACGCGTGGATCTCGCTGCTCCTCGTCGTCTTCGGGCTCTGGGCGGCCGCGACCGGGGAGGCACTGGCCATCGCCGAGTTCCTGGACTTCTTCTCGCTCACCTCGGGCAGCTCCGGATACGGGTCCGGCGGGTACGGGGAGTACGGCCGCTACAGCGGATCCGGGGATCCGTCCGGCTCGCCGATCGTCTGGCTGACCCCCGCGGTGTTCGCGGCCGTCGTGGCCCTCGTCGCCCTCCAGCGCGGGCACGCCGCCCGGATCGTCTCCACCGAACTCTCCCCGCCCCGGTACGCCGACCAGGCGAACGACCCCGCCGAGAGCACCCAGAGCCCCCGCTTCGCCCGGGTCCGCGCCCGGATCCGGGGCGAACAGCACGCCCCGCTGGTCATGTACAACATCAACGCCCCGTTCACCGGGGCGGGCGCCGCCTTCCGGCCCTGGCAGCTGTCCGTCGAACTGCGCCCCCGCGAAGGCCTCGACCCCGGCCAGAAGCCGCAGCCCGTCACCAACGCCCACATCGTGCAGCGCATCGTCCCGCTGCTGCACGCCCTGCGCGTGCCGTCGCCGCACGGCACGCGGGCGGCCCAGGACGCCGTGCTGGACCGGCTGCGCGAGCTGGTCGTCGACGAGTGCGTCTTCCTGCCGGCCGTCGGGCTCCCGCACCGGGACGTGGCTCCGCTGACCCCGCAGCAGTTCGCCGAGCACCGGCTCGGCGCCATAGAGGAGGGCGGGGAGCGGCGCAGGCACTTCCTGCGCATCCGGGTCGGCGGCTGGGACGAGAACCTCGTCGTCACCGTCTTCGTACGGGTCCACACCCAGGGCCGCATGCTGATGCTGGAAGTGGCCCCGCACGTGCTGCTGCCGGTGCGCACCCGGTTCCAGAACGCCGACGCGGCCGCCCAGCGCCTGCTGAACAACACCTGGTTCGGCAAGGCGGTCGAGGCGCTGGCCGCGACCCCCGGCTCGTTCGCCGGATCCGTCGCCACCCTGGGCCGCGGCGTCGCCAGCTGGTGGCGGATCGTCACCGGCGGCCACGGCGGAGCGCGCCCGGAGGGGCCTGAGCTGTCCGTGCGGGAACTCGCCGCCCAGGACGACGGCTCCCTCTTCCACCTCATGGACCTCGCCCGGTACCTCAAAACCATTCAGGACCGGGTGGTCGGCGGGGTTACCGTCGCCCTGCACGAGTCCGGCTGGCACACCGAGGAGTTCGCGCAGCGAGCGGTGCACGTCGCCGAGGGCGGCATCTACATCCAGTCGATGAACAACAGCGCGGCCAGCTTCAACGGCAGCCACAACACCAACACCGTCGGCACGAGCGGCAGGGGGAGAAGCGGTGGGAACTGACGACCAGCGCGGGATCCGGATGGACAACGTACACGGCAGCGCCGTGAGCTTCGGTGGCAGCAACAACACCAACACCGTCCACAACGGCGGCGGTGCGCAGGACCGGGCACCCGGCGCGGAGGAACTGCTGGAGGCCGTACGCGAACTGCGCGCCGCCCTCGTCCGGCTGCCCCGCAGCACCGAGCGGGCGGCGCTCGACGCCGAACTCGACGAGGCCGCCGGGGAACTGGAGGAGGCCGAACAGATCCGGCCAGGCCTGCCCGCGCGGCTGCGCGGCGCGCTGGAGCGGTGGGCCCCGCTGGTGGAGACGCTGAGCGCGGCCACCGCGCTGGGCGGGCTGCTCGCCTCGCTGGGAGGCTGACCGGTGCCCTCGTCCGACGGTGCCCGCTGGGACCCGCAGTCGCAGCGGTGGGAGTGGGGTCCGGCCCCGGCGGCGGCCCCCGCGCCGGATCCGGGTCCGGCGGCCGGATCCCCGGCGGCTCCCGACCGGGCCGCCGCGCCGCCGCAGCCGCCCGCGCAGCCGCCCATGCCGCCGCAGCTGCCCACCCTGCCTCTGACGCCGCCCGGGCCGACCGGGTCCGGGTACCACGAGCCGTGGCCCCCGGTGCCGCCCCCGCCCCCGCCGCCCCCGCCGGCCCCGGCGCCAGGAAGGG
>NZ_JBEZKZ010000141.1:0-6167 GCF_040651895.1 Streptomyces sp. NPDC048352 | reverse complement strand
GTACGCGGGCGGCCCTCCGCCTTGCGATGCACGGCACCAGACGCCGCAGGGCCCGCCCTTCGGGCGGCCGGCGCTACTTTGCGGACACCCCCTAGGGCGCGTCCTTCCCCCGCCCCGGTGGCGAGGGGGGTTTTATGCCGGGCCTACGGGGTTCTGTCGGGCTTCTCAGGCGGGATTCAGAATGCTTTCATCATCCGCGGACAGAGTCGCTGGCATGACCGACAGCTTCCGCCGCGACGGCGGCCACCCGCAGCAGAACCAGGAGAACGGCCCGGACCGCCACGGCGCGCCCTTCGGGGACGACTGGCAGCGGGGCCGCGAGCGGCTGGCCCGGGATGCCGGGGGCGGCGGGTATCCGCCGCCGCCCCCGTACCCGCCGGGCAGCGCGGACGGCCGTGCCCCCGGCTGGTACGAGGCGCACCAGCCGCCGGTGGCCCCCGCGGCCGCCCCGGCCGGGCCCGCGCACGCGGCCCGCGCCAGGCGCCCCGTCGGGCTGATCACCGCCGTCGCCCTCGCGGCGGCCCTGGTCGGCGGCGGTACGGCCGTCGGCGTGCAGCAGTTCCTCGGGCAGGGCGGAGCCGCCGGCGGCGGCTTCAGCGGGACCAACGTCTCGCAGTCCGGCTCCGGCACCGTCGCAGGCGTCTCCGAGCAGGTCAGCCCGTCCGTCGTCCGCATCGACACCCGCACCGGTTCCGCGCAGGGCGGCACCGGCACCGGCTCCGGCTTCGTGCTCACCGCCGACGGCGAGATCGCCACCAACAACCACGTCGTCGCCGGCGCCTCCGAGATCGGGGTGACGACGAGCGACGGGAAGAAGTACGAGGCGAAGATCGTCGGGACCGATCCCGACAAGGACCTCGCCCTGATCAAGCTCCAGGGCGCGAGCGGCCTCAAGCCCGCCAGGCTCGGCGACTCCGACCGGCTCAAGGTCGGCGACGAGGTCGTCGCCATCGGCTCTCCCGACCGCCTGACCGGCACCGTCACCAGCGGCATCGTCTCGGCGCTGAACCGCGAGGTGAACGTGCCCAAGTCCGAGGACCGCCGGCAGTCCCCGCAGCGGCAGGGCGGCGGCTGGCCGTTCTCGTACGGCGGGCAGCAGTTCAACGGCACGACCGGCTCGGACACCACCTCCTACAAGGCCATCCAGACGGACGCCTCGCTCAACCCGGGCAACTCCGGGGGCGCCCTCGTCAACATGAACGGCGAGATCGTCGGCATGCCCTCCGCGATCTACTCGCCCGCCGGCGACAGCTCCGGCGCCGGGAGCGTCGGCCTCGGCTTCGCCATCCCGGTCAACACCGTCAAGGCCGACCTCGACTCCCTCCGCCGGGGCGGCGCGGGCCAGGGCGGCGGCGACAGCGGCGCCACCGGCTTCGGCACCTCCTTCTGAGACCCTGGGAGCTGTCCCGCGCACCGACCACCACCCCTGGGGGGAACCGTCATGAATCCCGCCGAAGGCGACCCGCAGCGGATCCTCGTCGTCGACGACGAGCCGGCCGTACGTGAGGCCCTGCGCCGCAGCCTCGCCTTCGAGGGGTACGCCGTGGCGACCGCCGTCGACGGCCTCGACGCCCTCGACCAGGCGGCCTCGTACGGCCCGGACCTGATCGTCCTGGACATCCAGATGCCGCGGATGGACGGCCTGACGGCGGCCCGCCGGCTGCGTGCCTCCGGCAGCGTCACCCCGGTGCTGATGCTGACCGCCCGCGACACCGTCGGCGACCGCGTCACCGGCCTCGACGCGGGCGCCGACGACTACCTCGTCAAGCCGTTCGAGCTGGACGAGCTCTTCGCCCGCGTCCGCGCGCTGCTGCGCCGCAGCTCCTACGCCGCCCCCGCGGCCGGGCCGGAACCCGCCGGTGACGCCCTCACCTTCGGCGACCTGCGCATGGACCTCGCCACCCGCGAGGTCACCCGCGGCGGGCGGCCGGTGGAGCTGACCCGTACGGAGTTCACGCTGCTGGAGATGTTCCTCGCGCACCCGCGCCAGGTGCTGACCCGCGAGCAGATCCTCAAGACGGTGTGGGGCTTCGACTTCGAGCCCAGCTCCAACTCCCTGGACGTGTACGTGATGTACCTGCGCCGCAAGACCGAGGCGGGCGGCGAGCCGCGCCTGGTGCACACCGTGCGCGGGGTCGGCTACGTCCTGCGCGCCGGCGACGGCGGGCCCGAGTGAGCCCGGCCGCCCGGTTCCGCGCCCTGCCGCTGCGCTCGCGCCTCGCGCTGCTGGTCACCGTGGCGGTGGCGGTGGCCGTGGCGGCGGTGGCGGGGGTGTCCTGGGTGATGGTCCGGGCCCAGCTGAACGACCAGCTCAACCAGTCCCTGATGGCCACGAACCCCAACGACCAGGTGCTGCGCACCCTGCGCGAGGGATGCGCGACCCGGCCGGCCCAGACCTCGCCCAGCATCGCCGAGGAACTGAACGCGACGGTCCAGATCGTCACCGCCGACGGCGGCCGCTGCCTGGTCGACGGCCGGCGCGACCTGCCGGTCACCCAGGCCGACCTGGAGGTCGCGGCGACCCCGAACGCCCGACGGCTGCACGACGTGACGACCGACGACGGCACCGGCATGCGCGTCTACACCAAGTCCGCCAGCCTCCCCGGCGGACAGCGGTTCGCGATCTCCATCGCCAAGCCCCTCGCCGACATCGACAAGCCCCTCTCCACCCTCGCCTGGGTGCTGCTCCTGGTTTCGGGCATCGGCGTCGTGGGCGCCGGCGCGGCCGGCCTGTGGGTGGCCCGCACGGGGCTGCGGCCCGTCGACGAACTGACCGGGGTCGTCGAGCACGTCGCCCGGACCGAGGACCTGACGGTACGGATCCCCGAGGAGGGCGACGACGAGATCGCCCGGCTGTCACGGTCCTTCAACTCCATGACCGCCGCGCTCGCCTCCTCCCAGGAGCGCCAGGCCCAGCTGATCGCCGACGCCGGGCACGAGCTGCGGACCCCGCTCACCTCGCTCCGCACCAACATCGAGCTGCTCGCGCGCAGCGAGGAGACCGGCCGCGCCATCCCGCCCGAGGACCGGCGGGAGCTGCTCGCCTCCGTCAAGGCGCAGATGACGGAGCTGGCCGCGCTGATCGGCGACCTCCAGGAGCTGTCCCGCCCGGACGCGGCCCCGCACGCCCCGCTGGGGGTGGTGGCCCTGCACGAGATCGCCGCCTCGGCCCTGTCCCGGGCCCGGCTGCGGGGACCGGAGCTGCGCTTCGAATCCGCCCTGGAGCCCTGGTACGTGCGGGGCGAGGCGGCGGCGCTGGAGCGGGCGGTGGTCAACGTCCTGGACAACGCGGTGAAGTTCAGCCCCCCGGGCGGCGCGGTCGAGGTGTCCCTGCGGGCGGGGGAGCTGACCGTACGCGACCACGGCCCGGGCATCCCGGCCGATGACCTCCCGCACGTCTTCGAGCGGTTCTGGCGCTCTCCCTCGGCCCGTGCCCTGCCCGGCAGCGGGCTGGGCCTGTCGATCGTGGCCCGTACGGCGGCCCGCGCGGGCGGCAGCGCGGAGCTGCGGGCCGCCGCGGACGGGGCGGGCGGCACGGAGGCGGTCCTGCGCATCCCGGGCGCCCCCGCCCCGCCGCCGTCGCCGGAGCCGTCAGTTGTGCCGGATCAGTGAGGCGACCAGCCCGGAGCGGGTGTTCGGGAAGTCCATCGGGACGATGCCGAGGCCGGTGCGGCCGGCCAGTTCGGCGCCGTCGACGAAGGCGTGGACCTGCGGGTTGAGGCGGTCGGAGTTCCACCGCGGGGGCATGTACGCGGCCGTGCTGACGTAGTTGACGAAGAGCTTGCCGGGCTGCTGGACGGCCTTGCGGAAGTGGTTCTCGATGCGGGTGCGCTTGGCGAAGGGCTCGGTGTTGTAGTCGTCCTGGATGTCGAAGACGGCTCCGTCGCCGTAGCGCAGGCCGGGCAGTCCGGCGTTGTCGGCGAGGAGGACGACCTTGCCGCGGGCCTGCCCGAGGGTGGGCAGGGTGTCGGCGATCCGGAAGAGCGGGCGCCAGCCGCGGTGGTCGAGGTAGTCGTCGAAGACGGCGCGGAAGGTGGCGTCGCTGTCGGAGGAGTACTCCTGCTTGACGCGCATCAGCACCGTCTCGGAGGGGTGCGCGGCGAGGAAGTTCCAGCAGGCGACGAGGACGTCACCGAACATCAGGTCCTGGTAGAACGCGCCGTGGTGGATGGCGAAGGAGCCGCCGGTCACCCGGCAGCGGACGTCCAGGAAGCGGATCCCGGAGTCCAGCTGTTCGGCGATCGAGGTGTTCTGGCAGGCGACGTACAGCCCGCCCTGGCGGGCGCCGGAGTCGTGGGTGCCGGGGATGGTCATCCGCTGGAGGGCGGTGGAGTCGGCCAGGCCGGCCATCCAGTCCTGTGTGCCGAGGGCCCTCGCGGAGGCGGGTGCCGCCGCCCCGAGCCCCAGGAGCGCGCCCGCGCCCGCCGCCGTCGCCCCGACCAGAAACGCCCGTCGGTCCACTGCCATGCCCCGCCCCTTCGCCGACCCGGTGATGGGACGGGATTATGGCGTGCGGAAGCGGCGTTTACTACCCGTCGGTAGGGGCGGGCTTCTCCAGCAACTCGACCATCCTGCGCAGCCCTTGGGTCAGCTCGCTGCCGGTCGGGGCCTGCTCGGGGTCGGTCAGGGCCTGCACCATGACCCCGCTCAGCAGTGCGAGGTGCAGCGACCCGAGGGCCCGTACGTCCTCCTCCGCCACCGCCTCCTCGGGCACCCCGGCCAGGTGGGCGGCCACCATGCGCCGGGACCGGCGCTGGCCCTCGGCGAGCGCCGCGAGGAGTTCGGGCGAGGACTGGGCGTGCACGAAGGCCTCGATGTTGGCGGTCCACAGCCAGCGCATGTCGAGGAAGTCGCGGACCTTGCGGTCCCAGGTGTCGGCGTACCGTTCCGCCGCGGTCGCGCCCTGCCCGGTGAGCCGGCCGGAGCCGGCGGCCCACTCGTCCATCGCGGCGAACAGCGCCTGGTTGAGCAGCGCCTCGCGCGATCCGAAGTGGTAGCCGATCGCGGCCATGCTCACCTGCGCGGCCGAGGCGATGTCGCGCACGGTCGTGCGCGCGTACCCCTTCTCCTCAAGGCAGCGGCGCGCTCCGGCCAGCAGCTCCTCGCGATTTCCCATGCCGTGGATGGTATCGGCCGCGCGGTATTGGGCGGCTGCGCAATACATTTGTATTGCGCGCTTGCCCAAACGCTGGCAGGGTGGTGCCCGCAGCCACCACCTGGGCCGACGAACGGGGAGATCCGCACATGCGCAACACACTGGACATCGACGGACGGGCGCTGTCGTACCTGGACTTCGGCGGCACCGGCCGCCCGCTGCTCGCCCTGCACGGCGGGATGTCCGAAGCCGCCGCCTTCACGGGCCTGGCCGCCTCCCTCGGCGACGCGTGGCGGGTCATCGCCCCCGACCAGCGCGGCCACGGCGACTCCGACCGCGCCCCGCACTACCGCCGCGAGGGGTACGTCGCCGACGCCGTCGCCCTCCTCGACCACCTCGGCCTCACCGAGCCCGTCACCGTCCTCGGCTACTCCCTCGGCGGGCTCAACGCCTACCACCTGGCCGCCGCCCACCCCGGCCGGGTGGGCGCCCTGATCGGCGTCGACGCCACCGTCGACATCGACATCCCGGCCGGCCCGCAGTGGTTCGACTTCCTCGGGGCCCTCCCCTACAGCGCCCCCACCCGCGGGGAGCTGCTCGCCGCCGTCGACCCGGCCGCCCTGCCGTTCGTCGCCGACGGGGTGCGCCCGCTCTCCGACGGGAGCGGCTGGCGGCTCGCCTTCCACGGACAGGACATGCTCGACTCCATCCGCGCCTGCCGGGGCGACCACTGGGACACCTGGCTCGCGAGCACCTGCCCGGCCCTGCTGATCCACGCCACCCGCAGCCAGGCGCTCACGCGGGCCACCGCCGACGCCATGGTCACCCGGCGCCCGGGGACCTCGTACACCGCCCTGGAAGGGGACCACTTCGTGCCCTTCACGGACCCCGAGGGCTTCCACGCGGCCGTCGGGACGTTCCTCGCCGCGCTCTGAGGCCCGACCCTCCGCCACGGGGGTGCGGGGGATCCGGGGAAAGCCCGAGGGGGGGGGGGGGGGGGGCCGCCCCCCCCCCCCCCCCCGCGGCCGCCCCCCCCCCCCGCCGCCAGGCGGAGCCAAGGGAAACTGGTAAG
>NZ_JBEZKZ010000140.1:0-6482 GCF_040651895.1 Streptomyces sp. NPDC048352 | reverse complement strand
GGCCACGCGCGTGGCCCCGCCGCGCGGCCATGTGCAGCCCCGCCGGCGTTTGAGGCGCGGGGGGCTGGGGGCGGAGACCCCAGGAGGGGGCCGGGCGCAGCCCGGGGAACGGGCGAAGGGCGGGGAGGGGCGAGCCCCGCGCAGCGGGCCGGCGGGTGGGGCCGGGTCAGCGGTGCACCCCCCGCAGCCCCCGGCAGGGCTAGGCTTGATGTCGGAAAACCGCCAGCCCCGGCTCGGCCTGGACGGGAAGCTGGAGCCATGCACACCGACACCGACCGCTGCGTCAGGGCCGTGCGGTCGAAGGACGCCCGGTTCGACGGGTGGTTCTTCACCGCGGTCCGTACGACCGGCATCTACTGCCGGCCCAGCTGCCCGGCCGTGCCGCCCAAGGTCGAGAACATGAGCTTCCTGCCCAGCGCCGCCGCCTGCCAGCAGGCCGGCTACCGGGCCTGCAAGCGGTGCCGGCCCGACACCTCCCCCGGCTCCCCCGAGTGGAACGCCCGCGCCGACGCCGTCGCACGGGCGATGCGGCTGATCCAGGACGGGGTCGTCGACCGGGAGGGGGTCCCGGGGCTGGCGCTGCGCCTCGGGTACTCGACCCGGCAGGTGGAGCGGCAGCTGGGCGCCGAGCTCGGCGCCGGGCCGCTCGCGCTGGCCCGGGCCCAGCGTGCCCAGACCGCCCGGCTGCTCATCGAGACCTCCGAGCTGCCGATGGGCGACGTCGCCTTCGCCGCCGGCTTCTCCTCCATCCGGACCTTCAACGAGACCGTCCGCGAGGTCTTCGCCCTCACCCCCGGCGAGATGCGGCTGCGCGCCGCGCGCGCCGGGCGGCGCGAGCCGCGGATCCCCGGCACGATCAGCCTGCGGCTGCCGTACCGGGCGCCGCTCGACCCGAGCAACCTCTTCGGGCACCTCGCCGCGACCGCGGTCCCCGGGGTCGAGGAGTGGCGTGACGGGGCCTACCGGCGGACGCTGAGGCTCCCGTACGGCTCCGGGGTGGTCGCCCTCACGCCCGGGCCCGGCCACATCGGCTGCCGGCTGGCGCTGACCGACCTGCGGGACCTGACCATCGCCATCAGCCGCTGCCGCTGGATGCTCGACCTCGACGCCGACCCCGAGGCCGTCGACGGCCAGCTGCGCTCCGATCCGCTGCTGGCCCCGCTCGTGGAGGGTGCCCCCGGGCGCCGGGTGCCCCGTACCGTCGACGCGGCGGAGTTCGCCGTACGGGCGGTGCTCGGGCAGCAGGTGTCCACCGCGGCCGCCCGGACGCACGCGGCCCGGCTGGTGGCCGCCCACGGGGAGCCCGTCGAGGACCCCCACGGCGGGCTGACCCACCTGTTCCCCTCCCCGCAGGCGCTGGCCGGCGTCGACCCCGGGACGCTGGCGATGCCGCGCAGCCGCCGCACCACCCTCACCACCCTCGTCACGGCGCTGGCCGACGGCTCGCTGCCGCTCGGCATCGACAGCGACTGGGAGGCGGCCCGCGCCGCGCTGTCCGCGCTGCCCGGGTTCGGGCCGTGGACCACCGAGGTCATCGCGATGCGGGCGCTGGGCGACCCGGACGCCTTCCTCCCGTCCGACCTGGGGGTCCGCAAGGCGGCGCAGAGGCTGGGCCTGCCCTCCACGCCCGCCGCCCTGACCGCCCGGGCGGGCGGCTGGCGGCCCTGGCGCGCGTACGCGGTCCAGTACCTGTGGGCCACCGAGGACCACCCGATCAACCACCTGCCCCAGCAAGGAGCACAGTCGTGACCAGCATGACCACCGTGACCGCCGTGACCGGCACGACCGGCAAGCAGCACACCGTCGTCGAGAGCCCCTACGGGCCGCTGACCCTGGTCGCCACCGACGGGGTGCTGAGCGGGCTGTACATGACGGGCCAGCGCCACCGGCCGGCCGAGGAGGCCTTCGGCGAGCGGGTGGCGGACACCGAGGAGCCCTTCCCGGAGGTGCGGCGGCAGCTGGCCGCGTACTTCGCCGGCGAGCTGACGCGGTTCACCGTCCCGGTCCGGCTGGCGGGCACCGCGTTCCAGCGCAGCGTCTGGGAGCAGCTCGTACGGATCCCGTACGGGCAGACGTGGTCGTACGGGCGGCTCGCCGCGGAGCTGGGCAAGCCGAACGCCTCGCGCGCGGTCGGCCTGGCCAACGGGAAGAACCCGGTCGGCATCATCGTGCCCTGCCACCGGGTGATCGGCGCCTCGGGCTCGATGACCGGCTACGGCGGCGGCATCGAGCGCAAGGTGCGGCTGCTGGAGTTCGAGGGCCGGGCGGCCGTCCGGCTCAGATGACGGCGAGCGGGACGAGCAGCGCGAAGCCGGCGCCGGCTTCGACGGCGTAGGCGTAGAGGGAGGGGTGCTGGACGGGAGCGGCGAGCAGCACCACGCTGTTCTGGGTGGCGGCCGCCTTGATCCAGTCGTCGTCGGCGCCGAGCCGGCCCTGGTACCAGCCCTCGCAGGCGCCGGGGCCGGTGACGGCGAGGACGTCGTCCTCGCGGCGGTAGAAGGCCTGCCAGCCCTCGGCGGGTGCGGACCAGCCCTCGAAGTCCTCGAAGGGGGACCAGCCGCCCTCGCGTATCGCGGTGTCGAACAGCCAGATCGGCATCCCCTCTTCGGAGACCTCGCCGCCCGACTGCTCGTCGGTGGTGAAGTGGACCATGGGGAGGGCGTCGGGCCCGTCGGCCGTGCTCGGCCAGGCGTACATCGTGATCATCTGCTGATTCTGTCCTGGTCGGTGGGGTCCACGTGTGCGGGGTCAGGCGGGGGTGGGGCGCCGGCCGTTCTCCAGTTCCACGGCCGCCTCGCCCGACTCCAGCGCCCGGTACGCCTCCTGCGTGCGCAGGCCGAGCGATCCGTGGAGGTGGGCGGAGAGTTCGGCGGGCTCCACCAGCTTCCAGGACAGCAGCTCGTCCTCCTGGAGGGTGATGGAGGCGAGCTGTCCGGCGTCGAGCACGCCGCCGTCGTAGAGGTAGGCGACCAGCGGCGGGCGGCCGGGGCCCAGGCTCCAGTCGACGGCGAGGAGCCGGCCGAGCGGGACGTCGATGCCGATCTCCTCGGCGCTCTCGCGCCGGGCGGCCGTGCGGGGTGACTCGCCGCGGTCCGATTCGACGGTGCCGCCCGGCAGGGCCCAGCCCTCGCGGTAGTTGGGCTCGACGAGCAGGACGCGGCCCTGGTCGTCACGGTAGAGGGCGGCCGCGCCGGCCAGCACCCGGGGCAGGCTCGCGATGTAGGTGGCGTAGTCATCCGTGGTGGTCACGCGGCCACCCTACCCAGCGGCCCGGGCGGCCGTCCCGGGCGGGCCCGCACGGTCACACCCGGGGGTGGCCGGCGTCCTCGCGGTGCCTCCCCGGCGCGGTCACGCGCGGGTGTCGCCGCCGTCCTCGCGGTCCCTGCCCCGGGATCCGGCGACGCGGCGCAGCCGGGGGTGGCGGCCCTGGCCCTGCTCGGTGATGGCGTCGCCGACCATGGCCTTGACGGCGTCGCGCAGCCCGTGGAGGGCGGGGTGGCGGGCCGGCCCCGCGCCGGGGTCCGCGCGCAGTTCCCGCAGCAGCGCCCAGCACAGCAGCAGCATGACGATCACGAAGGGCAGCGCGACCAGGATGGTGGCGGTCTGCAGGGACTTCAGGCCGCCCGCGACGAGCAGGACGGCGGCGACCGCGGCCATCAGGACGCCCCAGGTGACGACGAGCCAGGTGGGCGGGTGCAGCGAGCCCCGGCTGGTGAGGGAGCCCATGACCAGGGAGGCCGAGTCGGCGCTGGTGACGAAGTACGTCATGACCAGGGCCATGGCCACCCAGGAGGTGAGGGTGCCGAGCGGGAGCGCGTCGAGCAGGGCGAAGAGGGAGGCCTCCGCGCCTTCCTTGACCGTGGCGGCGAGGTCGGCGGCGCCGGTGGAGTCGAGGCGGATGGCGGTGCCGCCCATGACGCAGAACCAGATGACAGTGGCTCCGCTGGGGACGAGCAGCACGCCGACGAGGAACTCGCGGATGGTGCGGCCGCGCGAGATGCGGGCGATGAAGGTGCCGACGAAGGGGGCCCAGGAGAGCCACCAGGCCCAGTAGAAGATCGTCCACGCGCCGAGCCAGGCGCTGTCGGTGAAGGCGCCGGTGCGGGAGGCCATGGGCAGCAGTTCGTGCAGGTAGCTGCCGACGCCGGCCGGGATCACGTCGAGGACGTAGACGGTCGGGCCGAGGACGAAGACGAAGAGCATCAGGGCGGCGGCGAGCACGAGGTTGATGGTGCTGAGCCATTTCACGCCCTTGTGCAGGCCGGAGAAGGCGGACAGCACGAAGGCGGCCGAGAGGGAGGCGATGATGACCAGTTCGACACCGGTCGAGTCGGCGAGGCCGGTGGTGATGCTGAGGCCCTTGGAGACCTGGAGGGCGCCGAGGCCGAGGCTGGTCGCGGTGCCGAAGACGGTGGCGAAGACGGCGAGCAGGTCGACGGCCCTGCCGGGCCACCCGTTCGCCCGGTCCTCCCCCATGAGCGGGACGAAGGCGGAGCTGAGGCGGTTGCCGCGGCCCTTGCGGAAGGTGGCGTAGGCGAGGGCGAGGCCCGCGATGCCGTAGATGGCCCAGGGGGTGAGGGTCCAGTGGAAGAAGGAGTAGTCCAGGGCGGCGCGGGCGGCGGCCCCGGTGCCGGGGGCGGCACCGCTGGCGGGCGGCGGGTTCAGGTAGTGGGTGAGCGGCTCGCCCACCCCGTAGAACATCAGGCCGATGCCCATGCCCGCGCTGAACATCATCGCGATCCAGGCGAGGGTGGTGAACTCGGGTTCGCTGTCGTCGGCGCCGAGCCGGATCCGGCCGAAGCGGCTGATCGCGAGGGCGACGCACAGGACGAGGAAGACGTCGGCGGCGATCACGAACAGCCACGCGAAGTTGTCCAGCACCCAGGCCAGGGCG
Source organism: Streptomyces sp. NPDC048352 (assembly GCF_040651895.1). Taxonomy (NCBI): domain Bacteria; kingdom Bacillati; phylum Actinomycetota; class Actinomycetes; order Kitasatosporales; family Streptomycetaceae; genus Streptomyces; species Streptomyces sp. NPDC048352. The sequence continues at coordinate 1,588 of NZ_JBEZKZ010000140.1, read as the reverse complement.
GCACCGGAGGCGGTGTCGAAGGAGTCCCCGCCCAGGGCCGCCCAGGCGACGACGGCGAGCACGGCGAGGACACCGAGGGTGACGACGGCGCGGTCGGGAGTGTCGTCCGCGGGACCGCCGGGCTCCGCTCCGGGGGCATCCGGACGTACGTGTTCCAGTGATTCCGCGCTCATGCGGCCACACTATGCAGGCATATTTCCCTTTTATCCGCTTGGCGCGCCGCATGTGGCCCAGGCCACTCGTGGGCATAGGAGGATCCTCCGGATAAGCTCGGGGTGGCGCGACTGCACTGTTCGATAGCAAGGGATTAGCAAGGTGACGGACGGAGCAGTAACTGAGACCGCGCGCGTGCTCATCGCCGCGGACAAATTCAAGGGCTCGCTCACGGCCGTTCAGGTCGCGGAGCGGGTGACGGCAGGCCTTCGCAAGGCCGTGCCCGGCGTGGAGATCGAGACCCTCCCCGTCGCGGACGGCGGCGACGGTACGGTCGCGGCCGCCGTGGCGGCCGGGTTCGAACGCCGGGAGGTACGGGTCACCGGGCCCCTCGGCGACCAGGTCACGGCCGCTTTCGCGCTGCGCGACGGCACGGCCGTGGTCGAGATGGCGGAGGCCTCCGGCCTCCAGCTGCTGCCCGCGGGCACCTTCGCGCCGCTGACGGCGACGACGTACGGCTCCGGCGAGCTGCTGAAGGCCGCGCTGGACGCGGGCGCGCGCTCGATCGTCTTCGGTGTCGGCGGCAGTGCCACCACCGACGGCGGCGCGGGCATGCTGGCCGCGCTGGGCGCGGTGTTCCTGGACGCGGACGGCGAACCGGTGGGCCCGGGCGGTGGCGCGCTGGCGTCCCTGGCGTCGGCCGACCTGTCCGGCATCGACCCCCGCTTCGCGGAGGTGGACTTCGTCCTGGCCAGCGACGTGGACAACCCGCTGACCGGCCCGAAGGGCTGCGCGGCGGTCTACGGCCCGCAGAAGGGCGCCTCGCCCGAGGACGTGAAGGCGCTCGACTCCGCCCTGGCGCACTTCGCGGTGGTGCTGGAGAAGTCGATCGGCGCGAAGGCCGCCGAGTGCGCGGTGCTGCCCGGTGCGGGCGGCGCGGGCGGCATCGGCTACGGGGCGCTGCTGCTCGGCGCGACGTTCCGGCCCGGCATCGAGCTGATGCTGGAGGTGCTGGGCTTCGCCCCCGCGCTGGAGCGGGCCACGCTGGTCATCACCGGTGAGGGCTCCCTGGACGAGCAGACCCTGCACGGCAAGGCCCCGGCCGGCGTGGCCGCGGCGGCGCGCGCCGCGGGCAAGCCGGTGGTGGCGGTCTGCGGCCGGCTGCTGCTGGGCCAGGAGGCCCTGGAGGCGGCGGGCATCCGCAAGGCGTACCCGCTGACGGACCTGGAGCCGGACCCGGCGAAGTCCATCCCGAACGCCGGCCCCCTGCTGGAGCGGGTCGCGGAGAACATCGCCGCCGACGTGCTCTGAGACCGCACGGTCCCCGTACGGCCGAGGCCCGGCACCCCCCCCCCCCGGGGGGGGGCGGGCGCGCCGGGGCGCGGCGGGTAAACCCCCCCGGCCCCGGCGCCCCCCCCGGGCCGGGCCGGGGGGC
>NZ_JBEZKZ010000139.1:0-6515 GCF_040651895.1 Streptomyces sp. NPDC048352 | reverse complement strand
AGGCCTCAGGCACCTCCACCAGGCCGTCGAGGAGCTCGATGGCCGGGACGGCAAGACTGTCCATGGGCCAGGGCTTCCACGCCGCGATGGTGTCGCCGCCGTGGCCGCCGCCCTCGACCATCGCGGCCGCCGCCACGTCGCCGCGGAAGCCCGTGAACCAGCTGTCCGGGGCCGTCGCGCCGTCCACCTCCGCCGAGCCGGTCTTCGCACCCTTGTCGGAGCCCGCGACCGAGGACATGGCGCCCGCCGCGGTGCCGCCCGGGCCGGCGGCCTGCTTCATCATCCGCACCAGCTGCTGCGACACCCCGAGCGCCAGCGAGCGCGGAGTGGCGGCCAGGGTGCGGCCGTCCAGGGAGGCCTTGACCAGAACCGGCTGCCGGAAGACCCCGGTCCGGGCGGTGGCCGTGATCGAGGCGATGTTCAGCGGGTTCATCTGGATCGCGCCCTGGCCGATGTACTCGGCGGCGGCCGCCGGACCGGAGGTCACCGGCACGCTGCCGTCCTGCGAGGGGATGCCGGTCTTCCAGTCCAGCCCGATCCCGAAGGCCTCCCGCGCCACCCGCGGCAGCGCACCGTTGTCCCCCACCTCGTTGATCAGGCTGATGAACGCGGTGTTGCAGGACTTGGCGAAGCTGGTCGAGAAGGGCTGCCCCTTCAGCGAGAAGTTGTTCAGGTTGTGGAAGACCTTGCCCTCCCACGAGACGGTCTGCGGGCAGTCCGCCGGGCGGTCGGCCGCCACCACGCCCTTCTCCAGCAGCATCGCCGCCGTCACGATCTTCATCGTCGAGCCGGGGGCCCGCCGGCCCTGCATCGCCGCGTTGAAGCCGTCCCTGCGGTGGTTGGCCACCGCCAGGATGTCACCGGTGCTCGGCTGGACCGCGACGACCGAGGCCTCGGGGTGCAGCGCCACCGCCTTCTCCGCCGCCGCCTGCACGTCGGCGTCCAGCACCGTCTGGATCTGCCCGGGCTTGCCCTCCACCAGCGTCAGCAGGCTGCGCTTGGGCGCGTCCTGGGCGGCCGGTTCGATCCACAGCTCGACGCCGGGCGTGCCGCCGGTCTTCTCCCCGTACGTCTTGCGCAGCGAGTCCAGCACCGGCCGCAGCGACGGGTACTGCTCCGCCGTCAGCTCCCTGCCGTGGCGGTCCACTGCCTTGACGGGCGGGCTGGCCGGGGTCCCCGTGCGCAGCTTCTCGTCCTTCTGGAGCTGCGGGTGGATCACCGCGGGCTGCCAGTCCACGAGCGGCTCGCCGGTTCCGGCGCCGCGGACGACCGTCAGCCGGGATTCGTACGCGAGGGGCTTGGTCGTGCCCTCGTAGCTGATCTCGGCCTCGACTTTGAACGGCACGGTGGTGCCGTCCGGCGTGCCGGGGGTGATGACCGCCTTGGACACCATCGCCCCGGCCTTGAAGTCGGCCACCGCGGCCTGTGCGGCCTGCGTGTCGGTGGTGAGGCCGGCGGCCTTGTGGTCGTCGCCCGCCGCCCACGCGGCGAGGAAAGCCTGCGCGGTGGCGGCGGCCTCCTTGCCGGTGACGGGCCCGCTCGCCTTCGCGGCGGACGACGCGCTGCTCCTCGCACCGCCGCCGTCGCCGCCGTCCGCGCCGCTGCCGCCGCTGTCCCCCACCAGGGTGTACACCCCGTACGCCGTACCGCCGACCATCGCGAGGAACACCCCGCCGACGATGGCACCCTTCGCCGCCCCGTTCACTGCGTCCCCTCCCCAGGAGCCCCCGTCCTCTGAACATGTTCAAAGAACCTAGGGAAGCGACCTTACCTGTCGGTAAAGGGTCAGATCCAGGTATCCAGCCACATCCGGCCACGCCACGAGTCCATGGGCACGCTCTGGCCGGTGTAGATCGGCCAAAAGTAGATGAAGTTCCACATGATGAGGAGGACGAGGACGCCCGCGCCGATCGCGCCGATCGCGCGCCGGCGCTCCGTGGAGCCCGCCGGGCCCAGCATGGCGCCGGCCATCATGGCCACCGCCAGGCACAGGTACGGGACGAAGACCACCGCGTAGAAGTAGAAGATGGTCCGCTCCTGGTAGTTGAACCAGGGCAGCAGGCCGGCGCCCAGCGCGCACGCGATCGCGCCCGCCCGCCAGTCGCGGCGGAAGAACCAGCGCCACAGGACGTACAGCAGCGCGAAGCAGCCCGCCCACCACAGCAGCGGCGTGCCGAGGGCCAGCACCTCGCGGGCGCACTTGCCCGCCGCGGACGCCGGGCAGCCGTCGGTGCCGGGCGCGGGGGACTCGTAGAAGTAGGAGACCGGCCGGCCCAGCACCAGCCAGCTCCACGGGTTCGACTCGTAGGTGTGGCCCGAGGTCAGGCCCACGTGGAAGTCGTAGACCTCCGTCTCGTAGTGCCACAGGCTGCGCAGCCACTCCGGGAGGAAGGACAGCGAGCTGTGCTGGTCGTTCCTGGCGGCCCAGTCGCGGAAGTAGCCGCCCTTGCCGTCGTCCGGGCTGAGGATCCAGCCCAGCCAGGAGGCCACGTACACGCCGATTGCCACCGGCACCGTCGACAGGAAGGCCGGCAGCGCGTCGCGGCGCAGCATCGCCGCGTACGGGGCCCCCGCGCCGGCGGTGCGGCGCGCGGCCGCGTCCCACAGGACGGTGAGGACCCCGAAGAAGGCCAGCACCACGAGGCCGTTCCACTTGGTGCCGAAGGCCAGGCCCAGGCAGACGCCGGCCAGCAGCCGGTACGGGCGCAGGCCCAGGCGCAGGGTCTCCGCGACGGTGACGTCGGGGTGGGCGCGGCCCTCCTCGTCGACCGGCAGGGCCGCCGCGAGTTTCGCCCGCGCCCTGTCCCGGTCGAGGAGCAGCGCCCCGAAGGCCGCCAGGACGAAGAACATCAGCACCAGGTCGAGCAGTGCGGTGCGGCTCATCACCAGGTGCAGTCCGTCGACCGCCAGCAGCGCGCCCGCGAGGCAGCCGAGGAAGGTGGAGCGCAGCAGGCGCCGGCCGATGCGGCACACCATCAGCACCGACAGGGTGCCGAGCGCCGCCGTCATGAACCGCCAGCCGAACGGGGTGAAGCCGAACATCCACTCGCCGAGCCCGATCACCCATTTGCCGACGGGCGGGTGCACGACGTAGCCCGGGTCCAGGGGCAGCGGTACGGCGTCGGGATTCGACAGGATCGACTTGTCGACATCCTTGGGCCAGCTGGCCTCGTAGCCCTGCCGGATGGTGGCCCACGCGTCCTTGGCGTAGTAGGTCTCGTCGAATATCACCGCCTTGGGGCTGCCGAGGTGCGTGAACCGCAGCACCCCCGCCACCAGCGTGATCAGCAGCGGCCCCGCCCAGGCCATCACCCGCTGCCAGGTCCGCCGGCTCGCCTCGGGGATCCCGAGCGCCGTCCACAGCTGCGCGGACGGCCGTGCGTACGGGGGCACGAGGCGCGTGCGGACGTCCGTCACCGGCGCGGCCGGCGCGTAGCCGAACCCGCGCAGGCGGCGCAGCCACACGGGCGGCTCGTAGGCGGACTCGCGTGCGCCCGGCGGGACGGGCGGGGCCCCCGCGGGGCTGGGCGGCGGCGTCGCGGTACTGGTCACCGGGTCATCGTAGGGAACGCCCCTGTGCGAGCCCCAGTCCCCACGAGCCCCAATGAGAGGATGAGGCGGTGACAGCTGACCTGCCCCGCGGTGCCGAAGCCCCCTCCTCCCACGGCGTACTCGTCCTCGCCGGGACACCCATCGGCGATCTCGCCGACGCCCCGCCGCGGCTCGCGGCCGAGCTGGAGCGGGCCGATGTGATCGCCGCCGAGGACACCCGGCGGCTGCGCCGGCTCACCCAGGGGCTCGGCGTGCACACCACCGGGCGCGTCGTGTCGTACTTCGAGGGCAACGAGTCCGCCCGCACCCCCGAGCTGGTCGAGGCCCTGGAGGCCGGCCGGAGGGTGCTGCTGGTGACGGACGCCGGAATGCCCTCGGTGTCCGACCCCGGCTACCGCCTGGTGGCCGCCGCCGTCGAGAAGGACATCAAGGTCACGGCGGTGCCCGGTCCGTCCGCCGTGCTCACCGCGCTCGCCCTGTCCGGGCTCCCGGTGGACCGCTTCTGCTTCGAGGGCTTCCTGCCGCGCAAGGCCGGCGAGCGCCTCGGCCGGCTGCGCGAGGTGGAGGGCGAGCGGCGCACCCTCGTCTACTTCGAGGCGCCGCACCGGCTGGACGACACCCTGGCGGCCATGGCCGAGGTGTTCGGCGCCGGCCGGCGGGCCGCTGTGTGCCGCGAGCTGACCAAGACCTACGAGGAGGTCAAGCGCGGCGGCCTCGGGGCGCTGGCCGCGTGGGCGGCCGAGGGCGTGCGCGGCGAGATCACCATCGTGGTCGAGGGCGCCCCGGCGGCCGCGCCCGGCGATGTGGACGCCGAGGAACTGGTGCGCCGCGTACGGGTGCGCGAGGAGGCCGGCGAGCGCCGCAAGGAGGCCATCGCGGCGGTCGCGGCGGAGGCCGGCGTACCCAAGCGCGAGGTCTTCGACGCGGTCGTCGCGGCAAAGAACGCGGCACAAAAGGTGCCGTAAGACGGTAAAGAGCTAACCTGAAAAGCAAAGCTCAGACCGCGCACCGGGCGTTTGTGGAATGACTGGCCCAAGGACCGTCCATTACTGGACATGGCCTGATGCGCTCCCGCCCGAAGAGGCGTCCACTGGCAGTGGCACCAGTGGAACAAGAGGAGCTGGCATGAGTGAGATCGCAGACACCCCGGTACCCGTCACGGCCGCGGGACCGGCCGCCCCTCCCGCCTCCGGCGTGCAGACCGTGCACGAGGCGTACTCCTTCGCCTGCATGAAGTGCGGCTTCGGCTGGGAGCAGTCCTACGCGATAGAGCACCACGTCGACGGCAGGGGCGAGCCGTTCATCATGTACACCGTGAACGGGGAGCGGGTGCCCTCACCGCTGTCGAACCCGACCTGCCTGAACTGCGGCGGGCACGTCGTACGCATCATGCGCGCGGGCCAGGTCTCCACGGTGCTCGGCACGATCGACCGGCTCTACCACCACCGCATCGCCCCCGGGATCGCCGGGCCGGTGCCGGCGGGCGAGAACGCCCCCCGCCCGCCGAAGCAGCGCAGGGTCGCGGCGCACGACGCCCCCGGGCCCGTCGCCGTCGACGCCTCGGAGCCGCGCCGCGGCCTGCTCTCCCGCATCATGGGCCTCTTCGGGCGGTCATAAGATCGGCTCATGAGCCCTAGCCCCTCCTCCTCCCCGGCCGCCGCCTCCAAGGCCTCGAAGGACGTGCCGCCCCCGCTGCCCGAGCCGCTTCGGGTGGCGGTGGCCGATGCGCACACCCACCTCGACATGCAGTCCGGCACGGTCGAGGAGGGGCTGGCGAAGGCCGCGTCGGTGGGCGTGACCACCGTCGTCCAGGTCGGCTGCGACGTGAAGGGCTCGCGCTGGGCCGCCGAGACCGCCGCCGCGTACGCGAACGTCCACGCCGCCGTGGCGCTGCACCCGAACGAGGCCCCCCGCATCGTCCACGGCGACCCCGACGGCTGGTCCCGCCAGGGGGCCCGGGCCGGCGGCGGCGGAGCCGCGCTCGACGAGGCCCTCGCCGAGATCGAGGCGCTCGCCGCGCTGGACCACGTCAAGGCGGTCGGCGAGACGGGCCTGGATTACTTCCGCACGGGGCCGGAAGGAATGGCCGCGCAGGAGCGTTCCTTCCGGGCGCACATCGAGATCGCCAAGCGGCAGGGCAAGGCCCTGGTCATCCACGACCGCGACGCCCACGCCGACGTCCTGCGCGTGCTGCGCGAGGAGGGCGCCCCCGAGCGCACCGTCTTCCACTGCTACTCCGGCGACGCCGAGATGGCCCGCGAGTGCGCCGCCGCCGGCTACTACATGTCCTTCGCCGGGACCGTCACCTTCAAGAACGCCGCGCCGCTGCGCGAGGCCCTCGCGGTGGCCCCGCTCGAACTGGTGCTGGTGGAGACCGACGCCCCGTACCTCACCCCGGCGCCGTACCGCGGACGGCCCAACGCCCCGTACCTCATCCCGCTGACGGTGCGGGCCATGGCCGCGGTGCGCGGCATCGGCGAGGACGCCATGGCCACCGCCCTCGCCGCCAACACCGCGCGCGCCTTCGACTACTGACCCGCGCCCCTCCGCCCCCTCCGCCCCCCCGCGCCGGGGTCCGGCTCGCGCACCCGTTCGTCCGACACGCTGAGTGGTCGAACGGCTTTGATGCGTGACCGCCGCTCCCGCTAGGGTGCCGTGCCCGAGCAGCCGGGGGCCGGACCAGTGGAGCGAACCGACGTGAGCGAAACGCAGGGCAGTCACCGCCGTGCCTCCTGGCCGGGGACGCAGCCGGACCCCGGCACGTTCGCGGCACCCGGGCCCCACGCCCCGTACGACGACGCCGCCGGGCCCTACGAGGCCCCGTACGACGGGCACCACCACCCCGGCCCCGACCCGCAGGTCCCCGCCCCCCGGGCCGAAGGCCGCCGGGCCGCCCGCCGCCGCGCGGCCGCCACCGCCACCGCCACCGCCCCCGCCGACGCCCCGCCATCCGCACCGGACCC
>NZ_JBEZKZ010000138.1:0-6588 GCF_040651895.1 Streptomyces sp. NPDC048352 | reverse complement strand
CGCTGGTGTCCCCCCCCTGGGGTTGGCGTGCCGCCCGGGCGTCCTGGGCGGCGGTGGCCGGGGGGGGGGGGGGCTGGGCCCGCCCCCGCCCCCGCCCCCCCCCCGCGCGTCCGCGTCCCTGCGACCTGATGCTGTGGGAGCCGGACGTGCGCCGTGAGCCCGGTTACGCCGCCCGGTCGTCCGGGCCGGTGAGGCCTGCCAGGGCCGTGGTGAAGGCCGCGCGGCAGCGGAGCCAGTCCGGGTCCGGGGACGGGGCGTGCAGGGCGAGGAGCTTGGGGAGGAGGTCCGCCGAGAAGGCACGGGCCGCCTCGGCCGGGAGGAGGGACGGGAGGTTGTCGATGGCGATCACGTCCAGCGGCGGGGTCCCGCCGAGGAGGCGCCGGGCGGGGACGGTCCAGTCGGTGAGGCGGTCGTAGACGGGGAGCAGGTGCAGCTCCGATCCGGTGTCGCAGGTGATGTCGGCGATCACCGAGAGCCGGCGGGGCGCGGTCTCCAGGTCGGCCGGGGTCAGGAAGGGCGGTACGGGCCGGGTGGTCAGCACCGCGTTGACGAGAATGTCGTGGCCGAGGAGCGCGGCGCGGTCCAGGCTGCGGGTCGCGGCGCGGTCCCAGCGGGTGACCCGGATCCCGGCGGTGGTGAGGGCGTCGCAGGCACCGCGCCCGCTGCGGCCGCCCGCGCCGATGACCAGGGCCCGTAACCCGTCGGGGGCGGCCGCGGCGCGCAGGCGGGCGTCCAGCTCCGGCCGGGGCAGCGGGACCAGCGGAGCCGTGAGGGCGCCGCGGGCGTGCAGCGCGGCCAGGGCCGCGCCCGCGTACCCCGCCCAGTAGCCGAAGGCGGCCAGCCTGCGGCCCTGTGCGTCGGCGAGGTACTCCAGGTCGAGCAGGGTCCCGCCGCCCGCCGCGAACCGGCGCAGCAGCTCGGGGGCCTGCGCCTGGCCCTTGTAGGCGTGCCCGAAGTAGACGTGCCGGTGGTGCAAACGCTCGGGTGTCGGCGGGAGTTCCTTCAGGCCGAGGACGTACGCCGGTCCGGGCGCGGCCCGCGACCAGGAGCCGGCGGGCGCGGTGCGGCACCCGACGGCCTCGTACGCGTCGAGCGGGAAGACCCGGTGGCCGGAGTCCTCCACGGTGATCCGTACGCCCTGCCCGACGAGCCGGGCGGCGTCGTCGGGGGTCAGCGGTGCACGCCGTTCGGTGGGGCGGGTCTCGCTGCGCATCCACAGCTGCGGGGTTTCGGACATCGCTGTACCACCTGACCGGTCAGAGGGGTGGGGCGAGCGCGCTCATGCGATGTCTTTCCGCGTCCTCGACGCGGTACGCCGGTTCGGCGCGGGAACTCCGGGCCCGGGGGCACCACCCGCCCCAGCCGGTGACCCGCGGCTCAGAGTTCCGGCAGGAGCTCCCCCAGTGCGGTCCGGGTGCCTTCGGCGTGCGCCGCCCGGAAAGCCTCCGGAGACATCCGGACGCGCAGGATCCGCTCGGCGCGCGGGGGACGGGCGGCGGGCGGGCGGTCGCGGGAGACCGCGCCGAGCAGCCGCGCGGACTCCTCGTAGTGGCCGAGGCCGGCCTCCAGCTCGGCCAGCAGCTCCGCCGAGAGGGCCTGTCCGAGCCGGTCGCCGAGGGCCAGCTGGATCTCCAGGGCGCGCACCAGCCGGGTGCGGGCCGACGCGGGGCGGCCCGCGCGGCGGTGCACGACGGCACGGGCGTAGCCGGACCAGGCCCGGGCCCACAGGTCGGCGGGGCTCCCCTGCGCGGCGCCCGGCCCGGCCGGCGGTGCGTCGCCCGGCCCGCCGTCCCGCCCGGCGTCCTCCAGGGCCGCGGACGCCGGGCCGGTGTGCGCGAGCGCCATCGCGAGGGCGGCCCGCAGCGGCTCCCGCCCGGGCCCGAACTCCGGCTCCTGCGGAAGCAGTTCGAGGGCGTCACGGTACTCGTCGGCGGCCTCGGCGGGCCGGTCGTTCCACAGGGCCGCGGTGCCCCGGGCGTGCGCGAGGTAGGCCAGGGCCGCGTCCTCCCCCTCCAGTACGGCCGCCTTCCACGCCTCGACGAGCAGCGGAGCAGCGGCTTCCGCCCGGCCGAAGGCGGTCTCCAGCCAGGCCGCGAGCCAGAGCGCGCGAGCCGGCCGCGGCGCCGGGTGCGGGGCGAGGGCCCGCGCCAGGTGCCGGCGTCCCTCCTCGTCCATCCCGCAGGCCGCCCAGAGAAACCACAGCGACACGGCGACCTCCAGCGCCGCCGCCGGGCCGCCCGCGGAGTCCGGGTCCATCGCCAGGCGCAGGTCGGGCAGCTCCCGCAGGGCCAGGGCGCGCGCCTCGGGCTGCGCCCCCGACCGCCACAGCCGGGAGGCCCGTTCGGCGACGGCGCGGCACCGCTCGTGGTGGCGGCGGACGGCCCGCACCGCGTCACCGCCGGGCTCGTGCGCGAGGCGCCGGGCCTCGTGGGCCCGTACGGAGGCGGGCAGCCGGTAGCGGCCCCGCTCCCCCGGCTCGGCGAGCAGGGCGGGGGCGATCCGCCGCAGGGTCGCGGCGGCGGCCTCCGGGCCGAGTGCGCCGAAGCCGCACACCTGCGCGACGGCGGCCTCGTCGAAGGAGCCCGCGAAGACGGAGAGCCGAGCCCACAGCAGGCGCTCCCCGGGCGGGGCCGCCCGGTGGGCGCACAGGACGCCGGCCCCGCCGGCCCGGCCCGCCCCCTGCGCGAAGAAGCCGAGCGGGTCGGCGGTCAGCCGGCGCAGGGCCTCGGCCGGGGCGCACCGGTCGGCGCGCCCGGCCGCCAGCTCCAGCGCGCCGGGGATCCCGTCGAGGGCGCGGCACAGGGCGGCGACGGCGCCGGCGTTGTGGTCGGTGAGGGCGAAGGAGGGGTCGGCTCCGCGCGCCCGCTCCACGTAGAGCCGTACGGCGGCGTATCCGGCGACCTCGGCGGCGGAAGGCCCCCCGGCCCGGTCCCGTGGTTCCGGCGGCAGGGCGAGCGGTCCGAGGGTGAGCTGCGCGCCGCCCGGGATCCCGAGAGCCCGCTGCGAAGTGGCCAGAATTCGTACCCCGGGCAGTCGCTCCAGCACGTCGGCCACCAGGGTTCCGGCCCGCTCGCCGAGGTGTTCGCAGCCGTCGAGCACCAGCAGGGCGTGCCGGTCGGCGAGCCGCCGGCCCAGCTCCGGCACCAGCCCGTCCCCGCTCCCGAGGGGCCCGGGCAGGTCGGCCAGGCCGGCCCACAGCACGTCGGCGCCCTGGCTGCGGCCGAGGGCGCGCACCGTCCGGACGGCCAGCCGCGTCTTGCCCATTCCCGCTGGTCCGACCATGCTGACCAGGCGTTCCTCGGCAAGCAGGGCGGTGGCGCGGGCGAGTTCGCGCTCCCGTCCCACGAAGCCGGACGGTTCGGCCGGCACCGTGTGGCGCAGGCCCGGGCCGAGGTCCCGCACGCTCCTCCTCCTGCTCTGGTCGAGGCACGCACCACCGCCTCCTGCCGTGGTCGGGGCCATGAGGAGAGATGATCAGCCGAAAGTAGGGTTGACCGGCCGGGGGCCGGGAGAACCGCCAGGGGAAGGTATGAACTCGGCCATTTCCGCCATCGACGACACCGACCGTGCGCTCGTCCACGCACTCCAGCTCGCTCCGCGCGCGAGCTGGGAGCGCCTGGCACAGGTGCTCGGGGCGCGTCCCGAGACCCTCGCCCGCCGCTGGGAGCGGCTGACCACCGCCGGGGAGGCCTGGGTCTCGGGCATCGGGCTGCGCACGGGCGCCCAGGCGCCCTGCATGGCGTGGGTCGAGGTGACGTGCGCGGCGGGCACGTCACCGGCGGTGGGCGCGGCCCTGACCGGCGATCCCCACACCATGGGCGTGGAGCACACCACGGGCGGCCGCGACCTGCTGGTCTTCGTGGCCGTGCCGAACCTGCACGTGCTGTACCAGTACCTGTCCTTCCGCGTGCAGCGGATCCCGGGGGTGGTCGGCACCCGGTCCTCGATGGTCACGGCGGTGCACTCCTCCCCCGACCGCTGGCGCCTGGACCAGCTGACGCCGGCGCAGGCCGACCTGCTGACCGGGCGCGGCCGCCGCAAAGTGGCCGCGACCCCGCCCGCGCCCGTCGCCCCGATGCCCGAGGAGGACCGGCCGCTGGTGCTGGCGCTGGCCTCGGACGCGCGGCGCAGCGTGGCCTCGCTGGCCCGGGAGTCGGGGATGAGCGAGTCGACCGTACGGCGCCGCCTGGGCCGGCTGGAGGCGGGGCAGAGCCTGCGCTACAGCTGCGCGCTGGCCTCCGGACTGACCGGCTGGCCGGTGGCGGCGACGGTGTGGGCGGAGGTGCCCGAGCACGAGGTGGCCGACTGCGCGGCGGTCGCGGCGGGGCTGCGCGAGACCCGGACCTGCATGTCCGTCAGCGGCCCGTGGAACTTCATGATCGGCGTCCGGCTGCGCACCATCGAGGAACTGTCCCGCTACACCGCCGACCTGACGCGGCGGCTGCCGGGGATGCGCGTCGCCGACACGATGGTGGCCCTGCACGTGCGCAAGTCGGAGGCGCAGGAACTGGACCGGACGGGCCGACGGGTCCGGACGGTCCGGCCGGACATCTGGCAGGACGCGGCGCCGGCACCCCGGGAGGAGGCCCCGCCGCACGGGTCCGCGTAGGGCGGCGCGTGCCTGAGGCCGCCGGCGCGTGACGCGCGCCCGCCCGGGTCCGCGTCACGCGGCGGCAGCGCGCGGCGGCGCGGTCGGCACCCCCGGCGTGGGTGGCGGGCGCGCCGCCGCGCGCGGCGCGGGTCCCGGCCGGCGGGCCGGGCCGCGGGGCTCAGTGGACGAAGGCCGGTTCCGCCGCGGCGTCCGCCGCCGCGGAGTTGCGCTTCACCCCGAGGTGGTTGAAGGCCAGGTTGAGCAGGATGGCCACCACGCAGCCGGTGCTGATGCCGGAGTCGAGGACGACCAGCAGGTCCTTCGGGAAGGCGTGGTAGAACCCGGGCGCGGCGATCGGGATCAGGCCGATGCCCACCGAGGCGGCGACGATCAGGGCGTTCTCGCCCTTCTCCATGGCCGCGCCCGCCAGGGTCTGGATGCCGCTGGCCGCGACCGAGCCGAAGAGGACGACGCCCGCGCCGCCGAGGACGGGCAGCGGGACCACGCCGATCACGGAGGCCGCCATCGGACAGAGGCCGAGCAGGATCAGGATGCCGCCGCCCGCGGCGACGACGAAGCGGCTGCGCACCTTGGTCATCGCGACGAGCCCGATGTTCTGGGCGAAGGCACTGCACATGAAGCCGTTGAACAGCGGGCTGAGCGCGCTGCCGAGGGTGTCGGCGCGCAGTCCGCCCTCGATGGTCTTCGCGTCCGCGGGCCGTCCGACGATCTTGCCGAGGGCGAGGATGTCGGCGGTGGACTCGGTCATGCAGACCAGCATGACGATGCACATCGAGATGATGGCGGCGACCTGGAACTGCGGGGCGCCGAAGTGGAAGGGGGTCGGGAAGCCGACGACGGAGGCGTTCCGCACGGCGTCGAAGCCGGTCATCCCCAGCGGGATGGCGATCAGTGTGCCGGCGACGAGGCCGAGCAGGATGGATATCTGCTGGAGGAAGCCGCGCAGGAACTTGCGCATCACCAGGACGATCGCCAGGGTGAGGGCGGCCATGCCGATGTTCTTCATCGAGCCGTAGTCGGCGGCGGTGCGGTTCCCGCCCTGCGACCAGTTGAACGCCACCGGGAGCAGTGACACGCCGATCAGGGTGATGACGGTGCCGGTGACGACGGGCGGGAAGAAGCGGACGAGCTTGCCGAAGTAGGGGGCGGCGAGGAAGCCGACCAGTCCGGCGACGATGATCGCGCCGAAGATGACGGGGATGGCGTCTGCCCCCTCGCCCTTGCCGATGGCGATCATCGGGGTGACACCGGCGAAGGAAACGCCGTTGACGAAGGGGAGTTTGGCGCCGATCTTCCAGAACCCGAGGGTCTGGAGGAGGGTGGCGAGCCCTGCGGTGAAGAGCGAGGCGCCCATCAGGAAGGCGGTCTCGGTGGCGGAGAGGCCGACCGCCGGTCCGACGATCATGGGCGGGGCGACGACACCCGCGTACATGGCGGCCACGTGCTGGAGGCCGCTGGTGAACATCTTCAGCGGAGGCAGGGTCTCGTCGACCGGGTGCTTCTCCTCCGGTACTACGACTGCATCTTTGCGAAACCTGGGCGTTGGGGCCACGGCTTCCTCCGGTCGGTTAGACACGTCGGCAGGGACGTGGGTGTCATGGAGGTGGTGCGAAAGCGGTGCTAGTCGAGCCTGTATGGAGTTGTGGGTGGTGCTGTTTCTGGTCCCAAGGGGGTGCGGAATCGATTCGCCCGACATCGGCTCCGCGCAGTGGCTCCGGGCCCGTTCGGGGCTGGGGGTGCCGTGGCAGTGGCACGGGACGTGCGCTGCGGTGGGGTTGTCACGCGTGACCGCTCCCCGAGGAGCGGGTCACCGTCCCCGGGGGCGCCGTCGGATCTGTCCTCGGGCGCTCCCGGGTGCGGCTGCCGCGGACCCCGCTCGGGTCCGCGGCCGGGGGGGGGGGGGCGGGCGCCCCCCCCCGGGCCCCGGGGGGGGCCCCCCCCGGGGGGGGGGGGGGGGGGCCCGCGCCGGGGTGGGG
>NZ_JBEZKZ010000137.1:0-7322 GCF_040651895.1 Streptomyces sp. NPDC048352 | reverse complement strand
GCGGACTTCACCGGTGTCCGGTCGTGGGGGGGGCCCCACGCCGGGGCGAGGGTGGGACACCCCCGGGGGGGGGGGGTGGCGGGGCCGTCCGGGGCGGGTGTGCCGGGCGGGGCGGGTCGGCCGGCGGTTTCGCCCCGCGCGCGGCGGCGGTCCGGGGCCGGCGGGTGGGCGGGCCCGCCGCCACCGGCCTGACGGGGGCGGCCCCGTCCGCCGCGAGCCGCTCCAGGAGTGCGGCGTACGCCTCGCGCGTGCGCCCGCGGGGCTCGGTGCGGCCGCACTCCCAGGAGCGGACGGTGGCCGCGGTGACGCCCACCCGCGCCGCGGCCTCCTCGTACGTCAGCCCGCCCGACTCGCGCAGCCATCGGCGCTCCTTGGGGGACGGCAGGCCCAGCTCCGAGCCGGAGGACGTTTCGGCGTCTTGTGTCATGCCACTCTCCCCGCGACACGGCTGCTCTGGGCGATAAAGTACATAAACGTATATTGAGCGACACAACGGTCAATCGGTTGTTACCCGGACATAGCGCGTGTCGAGGGCACCATGGCGGGGTGACCGAAGTGACCGAACGCGGGACCCCGTCGCCGGCGGCCCCGCGGGCCGGCGCCGTGCGGCGCCGTTCACCGGCGGCCGCCGCCTGCGTCCTGGGCGGCGCCGTCGCCGCCGGGCTGGGGCTCGGCTTCCTGGCCGTGCTCGTGATCGTGCTGTGGATCAGCTCCCCCTACCCGGACAGCGGCCCCGGCGGCGCGCTGCACCTCGCTGCCGGACTGTGGCTGATGGCCCACGGGACGGAACTCGTCCGCTACGACACCCTCTCGGGGCTGCCGGCACCCGTCGGCCTGGTCCCGCTGCTGCTCGTGGCCCTGCCCGTGCTGCTCATGCGGCGGGCGGCCCGCCTCGGCAGTGCCTCGGGTGACGCCGCCGGGGCGGAAGGGGACGAGGTGCTGCCGGCCAGTGCCGTGTTCTCCGCCGTGACCTGCGGCTACCTGGCGGTCGGTGCGCTCGCCACCGTGTACGCCGCCGGTGGGCCGATGCCGGCCGACCCGCTCAGCGCGGCCTGGCACGTCCCGCTGGTGGCCGTGGTCGCCGCGGCGGGCGGGGTCTGGGCGGCCAAGGGGAAGCCGCGGGGGACCCTGCCGGGCTGGGTTCCGGCCGGCGTGCGCAAGGCCGTCGGCCGCCCCCGCTACGCACTGGCACTGCGCTCCGGCGCGGCCGGGGTGCTCGTCCTGCTGGGCGGCGGGACCCTGCTCGTCGGAACCTCGCTGGCGTGGCACGCGGCGGAGGCGCAGAACGCCTTCCTGACGCTGACCGGGGTGTGGTCGGGGCGGTTCGCGGTGCTGCTGCTGGCGCTGGCGCTGATCCCGAACGCGGTGGTGTGGGGCGCGGCGTACGCGCTCGGGCCCGGGTTCGCGCTCGGCGCCGGGGCGGTGGCGACCCCGCTCGGCCTCCAGGGGGCGGCGGACCTGCCGAGGTTCCCGCTGCTGGCGGCGCTGCCGGCGCCGGGGCCGGGCACGCCGGTGACGTGGGCGGCGCTGGGGGTGCCGGTCCTGGCGGGGCTGGTGGTGGGGTGGTTCGCGGTGCGGCGGGCGCGGGAGGTGTCGTACGGGGAGACCGCGCTGACGGCGGCGCTGGGGGCGGTGGTGTGCGGGCTGGCGATGGCCGGCCTGGCCGCGGCTTCGGCGGGGCCGCTGGGGTCGCGGGTGCTGGCGGGCTTCGGGCCGGTGTGGTGGGCGGTGGGGGGCGCGGCGGCGGGGTGGACGCTGGTGCTGTCCGTGCCGCTGGCGGTGGGGGTGCATGCGTGGCGCACCCGGCCGGTGCGGGCCCCCGGCGGCGGCGGGGAGGAGGCCGGGGCGGCGGACGCGTGGCACGACCCGGAGGTGCGGGAGCTGCGGTGGGAGGCGTTGCGGAGGGCGGCCGAGCCGATGGTTGCTCCCGCGGTGGAGGCGGCGGTGGCTGCGGAGCCGTTGGTTGCTCCCGCGGTGGAGGCGGCGGTGGCTGCGGAGCCGTTGCTGCCGGCCGCGGTGGTGGGGGTGCGGGTGCTGGCCCGGCGGCGGCCGACCCCTTCCTGACGCGCCGACTCCGTCCGCCGGACGCGGGGGGTGTGCCGCTGCGCGGGGCCGGATCCCCTCCCCGCCCTTCGCCCGTTCCCCGGGGCTCCGCCCCGTACCCCCCGGGGCTCCGCCCCGTACCCGTTGGGGCTCCGCCCCGTTCCCCGCGGGGCTCTGCCCCGTTCCGCGCCGGCCCGGGGACCCCGGCGGTGCCTCCGGTGATCCGGGGGGTCGGGTCAGCGTTGGACCTTGAGGATCTGGCCCACCACGTTGTCCGGGAGGAGGGTGTTGCACTGGAGTTCCGCCGTGCGGGTCAGGGCGTCGTCGCGGCAGATGTAGAAGTCCTTGTACGCCAGTTGCAGGGCGTACGAGCTTCCCGCCAGCAGCAGCGCCAGCGACGCCGTGACCAGGCCGCTGACGGCCGCCGCGCGCTGCGGGCGGGCCGCCGGGCCGAGGGCGGCCAGGCCGCCGGGGTCGGCGTCGGTCGCCGGGCGGCCGCGCAGGGCGCTGATGCCCCAGTACAGGGCCAGCGCGCCCAGCAGCAGCCCCACCGAGGGGATCCCGAAGATCCCGAAGAAGAAGCCCCACATGCCCGACAGCAGCGCGTACCGCGCGCGCCGCTGGACCGGGTCCATCGGGTCCCACCGGGCCGGTCCCTCGGGGCCGCCGGGGCCGTCGCCGGCCGGACCGCCGCCGCCGTCCTGCGGCCGCTGCGGCTGCCGGGGCTGCCACGGCTGGTCGGGCCGGCCCTCCGGCGGCGCCGCGAAGGGGTTGTCGTCGTTCGAGGGGTCGGGCTGACGGCGGTCCGGCATCGAGTGCGTTTCTTCCCCTGAGTCGTCGGCGGTGCGCGCCCCGCGTGCGGGGGCGTACCACGTCGTGTGCGGCGTGTACGCCAGACGCTACCGCCCGCCCGTCCCCCCGTCCCTCGGGGGCGGTCCCGTGTGCCGGTATCGTTGCAGGCGGTCGGTGGCTTCGTATGGTTCCCCGTATATCGGTACCCCGAAGTTTCGTATGACCACACAAGACGAACGTCGCAAATCCTGTGAGAAAGGGCCTCCCATGGCCGCCTCCCGCCTGGTCGTGCTGGTTTCCGGCTCCGGCACCAACCTCCAGGCCCTGCTCGACGCCATCGACGCGCACCCCGGCGGAGCCGAGGGTTTCGGGGCCGAAGTCGTCGCCGTAGGGGCCGACCGCGAGAACATCGCCGGCCTCGAGCGGGCGGAGAAGGCCGGGATCCCCACCTTCGTGTGCCCGGTGAAGGCCTACGGGAGCCGTGAGGAGTGGGACGCCGCCCTGACCGGCGCGACCGACGCGTACGCGCCGGACCTCGTCGTCTCCGCCGGGTTCATGAAGATCGTCGGCAAGAACTTCATCGACCGCTTCGGCGGCCGGTTCATCAACACCCACCCCGCCCTCCTCCCGGCCTTCCCCGGCGCGCACGGGGTGCGCGACGCCCTCGCGTACGGGGCGAAGGTCACCGGCTGCACGGTCCACTTCGTGGACAGCGGCGTGGACACCGGTCCGATCATCGCCCAGGGTGTCGTGGAGATCCGGGACGGGGAGGACGAAGCCGCGCTCCATGAGCGCATCAAGGAAGTCGAGCGCCAGCTGCTCGTCGACGTCGTGGGGCGCCTGGCCCGGCACGGCTACCGCATTGAGGGACGAAAGGTAACAATCCAGTGACCGCCAACGAAACGACGACGACTCAGCGGCCGATCCGCCGCGCGCTCGTGAGTGTCTACGACAAGACGGGACTGGAAGAGCTGGCCCGCGGCCTGCACGAGGCGGGCGTCGCGCTCGTCTCCACCGGCTCCACCGCGTCGAAGATCGCCGCCGCCGGGGTGCCCGTCACCAAGGTCGAGGAGCTCACCGGCTTCCCCGAGTGCCTCGACGGCCGCGTCAAGACCCTCCACCCGCGCGTGCACGCCGGCATCCTCGCCGACCTGCGCCTGGAGGACCACCGGCGCCAGCTGGCCGAGCTGGGCGTGGAGCCCTTCGACCTGGTGATCGTCAACCTCTACCCCTTCCGCGAGACCGTGGCCTCCGGCGCCACCCCCGACGAGTGCGTCGAGCAGATCGACATCGGCGGCCCCTCGATGGTCCGTGCCGCCGCCAAGAACCACCCCTCGGTCGCGGTCGTCACCAGCCCCGCCCGCTACGCCGACGTCCTCGCGGCCGCCCAGGGCGGCGGTTTCGACCTGACCGCCCGCAAGCGGCTCGCGGCCGAGGCCTTCCAGCACACCGCCGCCTACGACGTGGCCGTCGCTTCCTGGTTCACCAACGCGTACGCCCCGGAGGGCGAGGAGGGCGCGCTGCCCGAGTTCCTGGCCGGTGCCTGGGAGCGCAAGTCGCCCCTGCGGTACGGCGAGAACCCGCACCAGGCCGCCGCGCTGTACACCGACGGCCGGCCGGGCGGGCTCGCCAACGCCGAGCAGCTGCACGGCAAGGAGATGTCCTTCAACAACTACGTGGACACCGAGGCCGCCCGCCGGGCCGCCTACGACCACGACGAGCCCTGCGTCGCGATCATCAAGCACGCCAACCCCTGCGGCATCGCCGTGGGCGACGACGTCGCCGCCGCGCACCGCAAGGCGCACGCCTGCGACCCGCTGTCGGCCTTCGGCGGCGTCATCGCCGTCAACCGCCCGGTGACCGTCGAGCTCGCCGAGCAGGTCGCGGAGATCTTCACCGAGGTCATCGCCGCCCCCGGCTACGAGGACGGCGCGGTCGAGATCCTCGCCAAGAAGAAGAACATCCGCGTCCTGAAGGTGGACGGCACCCCGCACCAGCCGGGTGATCTCAAGCCCATCAGCGGCGGCGTGCTGCTCCAGGAGTCCGACGTCTTCCAGGCCGAGGGCGACGACCCGGCGAACTGGACCCTGGCCACCGGTGACGCCCTGTCCGCCGAGGAGCTGGCCGAGCTCGCCTTCGCCTGGCGGGCCTGCCGCGCCGTCAAGTCCAACGCCATCCTGCTCGCCAAGGACGGCGCCTCGGTCGGCGTCGGCATGGGCCAGGTCAACCGCGTCGACTCGGCGAAGCTCGCCGTCGAGCGGGCGGGCGCCGAGCGCGCGCAGGGCTCGTACGCGGCCTCGGACGCCTTCTTCCCCTTCCCGGACGGCCTGGAGATCCTCACCGCCGCCGGCATCAAGGCCGTCGTCCAGCCGGGCGGTTCGGTCCGCGACGAGCAGGTCGTCGAGGCGGCGAAGAAGGCGGGCGTGACCATGTACTTCACCGGTACGCGCCACTTCTTCCACTGACACGGCGAAAGAACGGCGAAGGCCGCGTCCCGCACTGCGGGACGCGGCCTTCGCCGTGAGCGGTGTCCGCTGCTTACTTCTTGACGACGATCGTGCCCGCGGCACGGTCGTGCCAGCCCTGGAGCTTGCCCGAATTGTCGAAGAAGGGCGAGAGGTAGACCAGGATCTGGCCGATGCCGCAGAGGAAGGCGCCGACCATGGGGATGATCCAGCGGATGAAGCCGCCGCCGATGCCCGGAACCTGACCCGTGTTCTCCTTGACGACCTTCAGGCCGAGGGCCATCTTGCCGACGGTGGCGCCCACGAAGGCGATCATCAGCCATTCGTAGAGCAGGGTCGCGAGACCGAGGATGAGCATGCCGCCGAAGAAGGCCGCGAAGATGCCGCCCGCAGCCTCGCCGGCCTGGGCCGACGCCTCGTTGAGGCAGGTGCTGTACTGGGGGGACATCGGGTCGATGCCCGTGCAGTCCTTGATGTCGTTGGCCGCGCTGAAGACGCCCGCGAACACCACGGAGCTCAGGATGAAGTACAGGACACCGATGATCAGACCGTCGATCAGACGCGCGCCGAAGCGGCGGCCCATCGTGGCGACCTGGACGGTACCGAGGCCCGCCACGTTGATGTAGCCGTTGTTGGCCTGCAGGGTTCCGGGAGCCTGCGGCGGGACGCCGTAAGGCGGCTGGCCCTGCTGGGGGTAGCCATAGCCGGCCTGCGGCGGGACGCCCTGCGGGGCCTGCTGCGGGTAGCCGTAACCGGGCTGGCCCTGCGGCGGCTGCTGCTGCCCGTAGGGGTTGTTGGGGTCGCCGAAGCTCATCTGGGTGTTTCCTCCGTGAAGTGCGGGGACGCACGGCACACCTGGAGGACACTTGCTTTCTGCGGTACGCCCCCCGGCACTGCCCGCGGCACTCTTTCCGATCGTCTTGCTGCCCGTCATCGTGGTGGGCCCGCACCGGGCTTGTCCAGTTCGTTGCAGAGCCGGGCCAGACTTGTTGTGCAAGTGCAATGAAGAACGGGTTCCGGCCTCCGCCCGACTGGAAGCCGGGCCGCCCCATCCGGAAGGATGCCCTCATGAGCGCCCAGATTCTCGATGGCAAGGCCACCGCGGCCGCGATCAAATCCGAACTGACCGCCCGCGTGGCGGCGCTGAAGGAGCGGGGCATCACCCCCGGCCTCGGCACCCTGCTGGTCGGCGACGACCCGGGCAGCCGCTGGTACGTCAACGGCAAGCACAAGGACTGCGCCGAGGTCGGCATCGCCTCCATCCAGCGCGAACTGCCCGCGACGGCCTCCCAGGAGGAGATCGAGGCGGTCGTGCGCGAGCTGAACGACGACCCCGCGTGCACCGGCTACATCGTCCAACTGCCGCTCCCCAAGGGCATCGACACCAACCGCGTCCTGGAGCTGATGGATCCGGCCAAGGACGCCGACGGGCTGCACCCGACGTCGCTGGGCCGGCTGGTGCTGGGCATCGAGGGCCCGCTGCCCTGCACCCCGTACGGGATCGTCGAGCTGCTGCGCCACCACGGGGTCGAGATCAACGGCGCGCACGTCGTGGTGCTCGGCCGGGGCATCACCGTCGGCCGCTCCATCGGGCTGCTGCTCACCCGCAAGTCCGAGAACGCCACCGTGACCCTGTGCCACACCGGTACGCGCGACCTCGCCGGGCTGCTGCGCCAGGCGGACATCGTCGTCGCGGCGGCGGGCGTGCCGCACCTGGTGAAGCCGGAGGACGTGAAGCCGGGCGCGGCCGTGCTCGACGTCGGCGTCAGCCGCGACGAGAGCGGGAAGATCGTCGGGGACGTCCACCCGGGCGTCGCCGAGGTGGCGGGCTGGATCTCCCCGAACCCGGGCGGTGTCGGCCCCATGACCCGGGCGCAGCTGCTGGTGAACGTCGTCGAGGCGGCGGAGCGGACCACCAGTGCGGGCTGAGCACGACGTGAGCGGTACGGGCGGGACGCCCGGCGAGGCGGCCCGCCCCGAACCGGGCGCCGAACCGGGCGCCGGGCCGGGCGCCGAACCGGG
>NZ_JBEZKZ010000136.1:0-8197 GCF_040651895.1 Streptomyces sp. NPDC048352 | reverse complement strand
AGCCCCCCCCCCCGCCGCCCCCCCCCCGGCCGACCCCCCCCCCCCCGCCGCCGCGCCGGCCCCCGCACCTCCGGCGGCGACGGCCCCGCCGGCCACCACCCCCGCCGCCTTCGCGGCGTACCCGGCGGCGAACCACCCGATGACCGCGACCGGCAGCAGCGCGGGAATGCCCGCGTTGACGTCCTTCAGCTCCCCGGCGGCCAGCCGGCACTTGGCGCACTCCTCCAGGTGCCCGCGCAGCCCCCGCTCCGCCCGCATCCGCAGCCCGCCCCGGGCGTACGCGCCCAGCCGGTCCGCGTACCGGGCGCAGTCGCCGCCCGCACTGAGCGCGGAACTCACGTGCGCCTGGAGGTAGGCCTGCTTGAGCCCCTCCCGGGCCCGGCTGGCCAGCACCGCCGTCGCGTTGGCGCTCAGCCCGAACAGCGGGGCGATCGCACTCGGCGAGGCGTCCTCGACGGTGGTGTGCCACAGCACGGCCTGCCACCGCTCCGGCAGGCTCCGGAAGGCCTGCATCGCGAGCGAACGCTCGGCCGCGTGCATCGCCCTGACCTCGGCGCCGAGTTCCAGGGTGTCGTCCCCCGACAGCCCGCCGGCGCTCTCCGCACCCGCGGCCGCCTGCTCCGCGAACACCGCGAAGTCCTCGACCAGGTGCTCCCGCCGGGCGGTCTTCGCCCAGGCCGCGGCGACCCGCCGCACGGTGGTCAGGAGGTAGGCCCGCACCGACTGGTCCGGCCCGGCCCCGCCCCGTACCGCTTGCAGCGTCCGCGCGAACACCTCGGCGGTCAGGTCGTCGGCGGTGTGCCCGTCCCGGCAGCAGGTCCGCGCGTAGCGCCGCACCGCGTCGGCGTGCCGACGGAACAGCTCCTCGTACGCACCGTCGTCGCCCCCGCGCATCCGGGTGAGCAAGTCCGCGTCGGACGGCGGCAGGTCCACCCCGGACGGGCCGGACGCGGCGTGCCGGCCACCGCGTTCGCGCTGGGCCGGGACCTGCCGGGCGGGCAGGCCGCCCGCCGCGGCCCCGGTACCGCCGACGCCACCAGGGGACTCGTCCCGCCCGTCAACGCTCACCGCGGAAGCCCCCGCACGACACACTCAGACCGGTACACCGATCCAGCCTGGCACACGGCAGTGGCGCCCCGGCCGCCTCTCCGCGCCATCCACCCGTCCGGGGACGATCCGGCGAATCGCCGTACCGTTCCTCACCCCTTCGAGTGAGCGGCCATCCGAGGCCCACCGTTGACCCGGCCCGCGCCGGCCGACGGCCCGGCCCCCACCCCTGCGGGGGCCGGCCCGGCAGCCGGGCGGCGGTTCACGACGGCGGACCGGACCACGGCTCCGGCGCGGCTCACGCCGTCCGGGAGCGCAGCCCCTCGAGCAGGATCTCCAGCAGCCGGGCCGAGGCCGCGGCCTGCTGCGCCGGGTCGGGCAGTGCGGGCGCGGCGGTCGCTATCACCAGCAGCACATCGGCCACCGTGACATCGGCCCGCAGCTCACCGGCCTCCCGCGCCCGGTCCACCAGCCGGCCGACGACCTCCAGCAGGGCACCCGCGCCGGCGTCCTCCGCCGGCTCGTCCTCGACCGAGGACCGCGCGCCCACGACGCGCAGCTCCGGCACGGCACCCGCCGTCCCGCCGACGGCGGCCTGGCGCTGGTGCGGCACCCGCGCGGCGGCCTCGTCCTCGGCCGCGTCCTCCTCGGCGGCCGCGCCGACCCGCAGCACCTGCGGCGGCAGCAGCCTGCCCGCGCCGGAGGCCACGGAGGTGCGCAGGAAGCGCGACAGCGCCTGCCACGGCTCCTCCTCCTGGCCCAGGGCGGACTTGGCCTGGTCGGTCAGCCGGGCGGTCTCCTCCTCGGCTATCCGCCGGACCAGCACGTCCTTGCTGGGGAACCGCCGGTAGACGGTCCCGACGCCGACCCGCGCCCGCCGTGCCACGTCCTCCATCGGAGCCCCGTAGCCCAGCTCGCCGAAGACCTCGCGGGCCGCCCGCAGGACGTGCTCGAGGTTGCGCTGGGCGTCGACGCGCAGCGGCGTGGAGCGGCCCACACCGTGGGTGGTCGTGCCCGCCATCACGCGTCCGCCGGTCTCCGCGGACAGGGCGGTGACAGAGCCATGGAAATCGGAAATGTTCATATGTATCCCCCGGTAATCACTTGTCTCCCCCCGGAGACACTCCCCGCCTTCGTGTCGAGGGGGGCCACGGTCATGAGGGCCCCGGTCCTACGTCCTCGACGGGATACGAACATAGTTGAGCCAGAGTCAATTCAGAAGAGGCAGCCCCCGACCGAGCACCGCCCGATCGGAGCATTCACCCCCACTTTTCCGCCACAACTCCCCGGAATCACCCCTTCCGAAGCGTTGACCTGCGAACTTCCCACGTGATCCGGATCTCCTGACAGCCCCGTCCCAGGGCCCCCACCGGTCACACAATGTGCCGAGCCTGTGGACAAACTCCCGGCCACGGTGCGTCATGGGATGGTGAAGGCTGCTAACTCCCGGGGCGACGAACCCGGTACCCCGCCCCGCACGCGCATCCTCGTCGTCGGCGGCGGCTACGTCGGCATGTACACGGCCCTGCATCTCCAGCGGAAGCTGAGATCCGGCGAAGCCGAGGTCACGGTGGTGACCCCCGAGCCCTACATGACGTACCAGCCCTTCCTCCCGGAAGCCGCCGCCGGCGCGATCTCACCCCGGCACGTCGTGATCCCCCTGCGCCGCGTCCTCGACCGCTGCCGCATCGTCATCGGCGAAGCCCGCAGCATCGACCACGCGAAGCGGACCGCGACCGTCACCACCCTCGCCACCGCGGAGGAGGGCACCGGCGGCATCGAGATCGAATACGACGAACTCGTCATCGCCCCCGGCTCCGTCTCCCGCACCCTTCCCGTCCCCGGACTCGCCGACTTCGGCATCGGATTCAAGACCGTGGAAGAGGCCATCGGCCTGCGCAACCACGTCATCGAGCAGATGGACATCGCCTCCTCCACCCGCGACCCCGCGATCCGCGACGCCGCCCTCACCTTCGTCTTCGTCGGCGGCGGATACGCCGGCGTCGAGGCACTCGGCGAACTGGAGGACATGGCCCGGTACGCGGCCCGGTACTACCACAACGTCAAGGCCGAGGACATGAAATGGGTGCTGGTCGAGGCCAGCGACCGGATCCTCCCCGAGGTCGGCCCCGAAATGGGCACCTACACCGTCCGCGAACTGCGCAGGCGCAATATCGACGTCCGCCTCGAAACCCGCCTCGAATCCTGCGAGGACCGCATCGCCGTCCTCAGCGACGGCTCCCGCTTCCCCACCCGCACCATCGTCTGGACCGCCGGCGTCAAACCCCACCCCGTCCTCGCGGCAAGCGACCTCCCCAAGAACGAACGCGGCCGGCTCACCTGCACGTCCTTCCTCACCGTCGAAGGCGTCGAACACGCCTGGGCCGCCGGCGACGCCGCCGCCGTCCCCGACATCACCGCCGCCGAACCGGGCCGCGAATGCGCCCCCAACGCCCAACACGCCGTCCGCCAGGCCAGGCAGCTCGCCGACAACATCGTCGCCGCCCTGCGCGACGAGGCCCTCACCGAGTACGCCCACAAGTACGCCGGCTCCGTCGCCTCCCTCGGCCTGCACAAGGGCGTCGCCTTCGTCTACGGCCGCAAGCTCAAGGGCTACCCCGCCTGGTTCATGCACCGCGCCTACCACCTCAGCCGCGTCCCCACCTTCAACCGCAAAATGCGCGTCCTCGCCGAATGGACCCTCTCCGGCCTCTTCAAGCGCGAGATCGTCTCCCTCGGATCCCTCGAACACCCCAGGGCAGAATTCGAACTCGCCGCGGGCGCCGGCCCCAAGCACCACCCGCCCAAGCCCGCCCCCAACCCCCCGCAGGACAACCAGGGCTGACGTTGTCAGTGCCGTCGGCCACACTGGACGTGTGACCATAGGTGGGCTCACGCCTGCGCAGAGTGACGCCTGCACGGGTGACACCTGCACGAGTGACACCGTCCAGCGACCGACCACAAGGGCACCTCCCGGCACCCGCCGGGCGGGGACACCGCGACCACTTGCGACACCACGAGGCTTGAACGCAGTGAACTTCACGCGCTGGAGCGCCCGCTTCCCCGGCACGCAGCGCCGCGCCGCCGCCCGGAACGAGCACGCCGCAGCCCAGGCCAAGCGCGGCGAGGGCTCCGTCCCGGCAGCCCGCGGCGCCGTCGGCCACCCCGCCACACCCGCCGAAGGCACCCCCGCCGACGCCACCGTCCGCGGCACCGGCACGGCACCGCTCCCCGCCGTCCCCGCCCTCGACGAACTGCCCGTACGGGAAGTCCTCGGCCTGCTCCCGGCCCTCGTCGCCCTCGTCCACGGCCCCGACCACCGCGTCGCCTACGTCAACGACGCCTACACCGCCGGCTTCGGCCCCCGCACCACCGGCGCCCCCGCCCACACCGCCCTCCCCGAACTCGGCGAGCTCGGCCTGCTCCCCCTCCTCGACCAGGTCCAGCGCAGCGGCAAGCCCCGTACCGCCAAGAACCGCACCGCCCCCGGCGGCAGCTCCTACACCGTCACCTGCACCCCCGTCGAGTTCCCCAAGGCAGCCGCCGACGGCGAACCGGACCCCGACCACACCGGCATCCTGGTCCACCTCGCCGACGTCACCGACCACGCCGAAGCCGTGGAACGCCTGCGCGCCAGCGAACGCCGCCAGCGCGAGGCCGCCGTCACCCTCCAGCGCTCCCTCCTGCCCCAGGAACTGGAACAGCCCGACGACCTCCGCGTCGCCGCCACCTACCAGCCCGGCGGCACCGAGGCGGCCGTCGGCGGCGACTGGTACGACGTCATCACCCTCGGAGCCGGCCGCACCGCCCTCGTCATCGGCGACGTCATGGGCCGCGGAGTCCGCGCCGCCGCCGTCATGGGCCAGCTCCGCACCGCCGTCCGCGCCTACGCCCGCCTCGACCTGCCCCCGCACGAGGTGCTCCAGCTCCTCGACGGCCTCGCCGCCGAGATCGACGCCAGCCAGATCGCCACCTGCGTCTACGCCGTCCACGACCCCAACGAAGGCCTCCTCGCCTACTCCTCCGCCGGGCACCTCCCCATCCTCGTCCGCGACGAGGACGGCACCGTACGCCGTGCCGCCGACCCCACCGGCCCACCGCTGGGCACCGGCGGCTGGATCCACACCTCGGGCACCATCGCCCTCGGCCCCGGCTCCACCGCCGTCCTCTACACCGACGGCCTCGTCGAGCGCCGCGGCGAGGACATCGACGAAGGCGTCGCCGCCCTGGAACGCGCCCTCGCCGGCGCCCAGGGCACCCCCGCGATCATCTGCGACCGCCTGATGCGCGCCCTCGGCGTCGACGCCGACCACGACGACGACGTCGCCGTGATGGTCCTCCAGCAGCCCGCCCGCACCGGCACCGATGCCGAGCTCTTCCACAACGCCGCCCTCGAACTCCTCGGCGGCGTCGAAGCCGCCCCGCGCGCCCGTGCCTTCGCCCAGGGCGTCCTCAGCTCCTGGCGCTTTCCCGTCGAGCTGTGCGACCTCGGCGTCCTGGCCGCGAGCGAGCTCGTCGCGAACTCCCTCCAGCACGGCACCCCGCCCATGCGCCTGCGGCTGCGCCGCACCGACCGCCGCCTGATCGTCGAGGTCACCGACGGCGACGACCACCTCCCGCGCCGCCGCCGCGCCGAACCGGCCGACGAGACCGGCCGCGGCATCTCGATCATCGCCACCATCGCCTCGGCCTGGGGCTGCCGCCGCACCCCCGGCGGCGGCAAAGCCGTCTGGTGCGAGTTCGCCCTGCCCGACAAGTAGCCGTACCAAAAAAGGAAGAGCCCCGGCCCAAAGGACCGGAGGCTCTCCCTCCCCACATACGCGCCCTACACGGCCACGCGCTCCGCAGGCTCCACGGCCACCACGGCCTCGGTACCGACCGCCGGCCCCTGGGCCACGACCCGGCTCACCAGCGACGGGTTGTCCTGCTCCGGGCTCAGCCGCCCGCCGAGGCGCAGCGCCAGCACCGCGATCCCCAGCGAGACGAGCACGAACACCCCGATGTAGAGCATCGGAACCCCGGCTCCCAGCGGCACACCGAGCGGCCCCAGAGCCAGCGCCATCTGCTTGACCAGGGCGAAGGCCGAGTTGTACTGCCCGACCGAGCCCTCCGGCGCCAGGTCCGCCACCAGCGGCGCCAGCGTCGGCGAGAGCATCGCCTCACCGATGCCGAAGAGCGCGTACGTGGTGACGAACGCGGCGGCGGCCATCACCGCACTGCCGTGCCCCAGCCCCGAGAACCCGGCGATCAGCCACGCCACCGTCCAGATCAGCCCGACCAGCGCGATGACCCGCGACCGGCGCCGCTTCTCCACCATCCTCAGCACGGCGAACTGCGCCACGACGATCGCCCCCGTGTTGGCGGCCAGCGCGAACCCGAGCGTGGACGGCGAGATCCCGGCCGCCTCGGTCCCGAAGGCCGCGAGACCCGACTCGAACTGCCCGTAGCAGGCGAAGAACAGGACGAAGCCCAGCACGCACAGCTGCACCATCGCCTTGTGCCGCAGCAGCCGCTTCCAGCCGCCGCCGGCCGGCGCCGCGTCCTTGGCCATCGCCGTGCTGATGTTCTGTACGTGCGGCATCCGCACGGTGGCGATCACGGCCGCCAGCACCAGGAACATCACGGCCTCGATGCCGAACAGCAGGGTGAAGCTGCCAGGCCGGCTCTCGTCGACGATCTGACCGCCGACGAGCCCGCCGATGCCCAGCCCAAGGTTCTGCATGAAGAACTGCAGGGCGAAGGCCCGCGTCCGGGTGGCCGGCGTCGAACACCACACGATCATCGTGGCCAGGGCCGGCTGCATCACGGCCTGCCCGGCACCCAGCGCCAGCGCGGACAACAGGATCGCCGGGAGGCCGGTGGAGAGACCGAGCGAGAGCGCGCCCGCCGAAGCGGCGACGGCGGCCCCCATGACCACCGGCACCGGACCCCGCCGGTCGATGACCCGGCCGGTGAAGGGCAGCGCGACCAGAGCACCGAGGGCGAACGCCACGAACGCACTCGTGGCGGCCATCGAACCCAGACCCCGCACCTGCGCCACATAGATGTAGAGGAACGGAACCGTGAAACCGATGCCGAACGCGGTCAGCGCGTTGCCGGCCTGGATCCGCCGCATCGCAGCGC
The DNA here is from genome assembly GCF_040651895.1 of Streptomyces sp. NPDC048352. Classification (NCBI taxonomy): domain Bacteria; kingdom Bacillati; phylum Actinomycetota; class Actinomycetes; order Kitasatosporales; family Streptomycetaceae; genus Streptomyces; species Streptomyces sp. NPDC048352. The sequence goes on along the minus strand of NZ_JBEZKZ010000136.1, from coordinate 1,027 downwards.
CCATCACCTTGGTCACTTCTCACCTGCCTTGAGAGCCGAAGACTGAAGACTTCAGAACTTCATACCTAAACTTCGATCCTTAACTCTACACATCGAAGGAGTTAGATGCCAACGGGTTCGTGCCATACTTCGGGCCATGGCTGAGACCCCCAACGGCGACACGCCCGTCCACGAGCCGAGCCTCGATGAGCAGATCGCCGTCTACCAGCGCGAGTTCCAGGACCTCGACCCGCAGGTCGAGAAGGTGGTCTCGGCCCTGAGCCGGCTCAACCGCCGCATGAACGTCGCGTACGGCCGCCAGACCGCGGCCCTGGGCATCAGCAACGCGGAGTGGGAGGTCCTTAAGGCCCTCGTCATCTCCGGAGCGCCCTACCGGATGGGCCCGAGCGAGCTCGCGAAGCAGCTCGGCCTGACGCCGGCGGCGATGACCCACCGGATCGACCGCATGACGGCGGAGGGTCTGGTCACCCGCGAACGGGACGAGTCCAACCGGGTCCGCGTGATCGTGGAGCTGACGGACGAGGGCCGCAGCAAGTGGCTCGACGCGATGCGCGCGGCCACGGTCTTCGAGGAGGACCTCCTCCAGGACCTCTCCACCGCGGAGCGCGGAGTGCTGGGCGACATGCTCACGCGCCTCCTGGACCGGGTGGAAGACCTCCAGTCCCCGGCCTGACCTCCGGGGTTGACACGACCCCCGTGGATCCGTAAGGTTCTTCGAGTTGCCCCGGAGCCGAAAGGTTGTGGAGGCAACGAATCCCGCCGCCTCGTAGCGGCAACCTACTCAGCACGATCTCCCACTGGGAACGAATTCGGCGTGCCCGAATTCATTTCCGAAGGCCCGATTATCGGTTGCCGGGGAAATCCGCTAGAGTTCAGGAGTCGGAAGGGCCCAACAGCCCGGAAGACAAACCCCGCTGACTGGGGGTCAGGCCCGAAAGAGTCTGATAGAGTCGGAAACGCAAGAACACAGAACGAAAGCCCGGAGGAAAGCCCGAGAGGGTGAGTACAAAGGAAGCGTCCGTTCCTT
>NZ_JBEZKZ010000135.1:0-8552 GCF_040651895.1 Streptomyces sp. NPDC048352 | reverse complement strand
CAGGCGCCCGCCGCCGCGGTGGCGCCGCTGCGGCCGCGCGGCGCTGGGGGCGCGGTCATCCGTACCGTCCCGGCACCGGCACCGGCACCGGCCGTTCCCGGCGCCTCCGTCACCGAACTGCCGCGACGCGTACGCCAGGCCAGCCTGGTCCCGCAGCTGCGCGAGGCACCCGCCGCCGAGGCCCCGCCGGGTCCCCGGCCCCCGGGGGACCCCGCGGCCGCGGCCCGCAGCCCGGAGCAGGCGCGGGAGCGGATGGCCGCCTACCGGGCCGGGTGGGCGCGCGGCGCCCGGGACGAGTCCCCCCACGCAGGCAGCGAAGGAGAAGCGTGATGACCGAACACCACAGGGCCGCCCCCGGGGGCGGCCGCAGATCCGGCGAACTGGACTGGCTGCTCGACGACCTCGTCCTGCGCGTCCGCGAGGTCCGGCACGCGGTGGTCCTGTCCAACGACGGTCTGCCGGTGGGTTCCTCCAGTGCGCTGAGCCGGGAGGACGCCGAGCACCTCGCGGCGGTCGCCTCCGGCTTCCACAGCCTCGCCAAGGGAGCGGGCCGGCACTTCCACGCCGGGGGCGTACGCCAGACGATGGTCGAGATGGACGAGGGGTTCCTCTTCGTCGCCGCCGCCGGGGAAGGCTCCTGCCTGGCCGTCCTCAGTTCCGCCGGCGCCGACGTCGGGCTGATCGCGTACGAGATGGCCCGGCTGGTCAAGCGGGTCGGCGAGCACCTGTACACGCCGCCCCGGTTCGCGGCCCACCCGCCGGCCGCCGGGTGAGAGCGGCGGTCCGGGACGTGGGCGGCCAGTGGTACGACGCCGAGGCGGGCCCGCTCGTGCGCCCGTACGCCATGACCGGAGGGCGTACGAAGCCGGGCCCCCACGGGGTCCGGTTCGACCTGATCGCCCTGGTGGTGGTGGATCCGGAGGCGGCCGGCGCGGGGGACGAGGCGCTGCTCGGCCCGGAGCACCGGGCCCTGCTCGGGCTCTGCCGCGCCGAGACCCAGTCGGTCGCGGAGCTCGCGGCGGAGGCCGACCTCCCGGTGGGGGTGGTGCGGGTGCTGCTGGGCGACCTGCTGGAGGCGGGACACGTCAAGGTCAGCCGGCCGGTGCCGCCCGCCCGGCTCCCGGACGAGCGGATTCTGCGGGAAGTCATCGAGGGATTGCGAGCGCTGTGATGGGACTGCACGACAACGGCACGGCGGAGACCGGAGGTTCCGCGGCCGGGCCCGGCGCCGAGGAGGAACTCGCCGCGCTCGCCCTGAAGATCCTGGTGGCCGGCGGCTTCGGGGTCGGCAAGACCACGCTGGTGGGCGCGGTCAGTGAGATCAAACCGCTGCGGACGGAGGAGTCGCTGAGCGAGGCGGGCGAACTGGTCGACGACACGGGAGGGGTGGACCAGAAGACCACGACCACGGTGGCGATGGACTTCGGGCGGATCACCATCCGGGAGGGCCTGTCGCTCTACCTGTTCGGGACGCCGGGCCAGGACCGGTTCTGGTTCCTGTGGGACGAGCTCGCGCAGGGCGCGCTGGGGGCGGTCGTGCTCGCCGACACCCGGAGGCTGGAGGACTGCTTTCCGGCGGTGGACTACTTCGAGCACCGGCGCATCCCCTTCGTGGTCGCCGTCAACTGCTTCGCCGGAGCCCGCGGTTACGGTTCGGACGAGGTGTCCCGGGCGCTGGACCTGGAGCAGGGGACGCCGGTGGTGCTGTGCGACGCGCGGGACAAGGACTCGGGGAAGGAAGTGCTGATCCGGCTGGTGGAGTACGCCGGGCGGGTGCACACCGCGCGGCTGCTCGACTCGGTGGGACCGTAGTCCGCCCCGGCGTCGGCGAGCGACGCCCGCCGGTGAGGGCGGCCCGCGCACCGCGCAGCCGTGGGATGCGACCCGGCCGTAGGGGGCCGGATTCCGCCCCTTGACGGTGTTCTCGCCGGTGCCGGAGAGGGGGGAATCCCCGCCGGGAACGGACCGGATGGGAGCGATGTGCGCGCTTCCGTCCTCGCGGGGCGCGGACGGCTTTCCGGCGCCGGCGGAGCGGGGAAGGAACGCACGCCAGTCCTCTTGAGTCATCTTCCGGGCCAAGCGTCCGTCCTCCTTGCCGGAAAGCCCCTGGTGGGCAAGGCTTGCGGCACGACCGAACGGGGTGGGGCGCGGCCGCGTCGGCCGGGTCAACGGGGAGGGGCTGGAAATGGCACTGGACAAGCAGCTCGACTGGTTGCTGGACGATCTGACCCGCAGGGTCCCGCAGGTCCGGCACGCGGTGGTCCTGTCGAACGACGGGCTCGTCACGGCGGCGAGCGCCGGGCTGGCGCGCGAGGACGCGGAGCACCTGGCGGCGGTCGCGGCCGGCCTGCAGAGCCTGGCGAAGGGCTCGGGGCGGCACTTCCGGGCGGGTGAGGTCCGCCAGACGATGGTCGAGTACGACGAGGGGTTCCTCTTCGTCGTGGCGGCCGGCTCGGGCAGCTGCCTGTGCGCGCTCAGCGCCGCGGAGGCGGACATCGTGCAGGTGGCGTACGAGATGACGCTGCTGGTCAACCGGGTCGGGGAGCACCTGGGCGTCGCGGAGCGGCGGATCACCGGGGGCTGACGACCGCTCCGGTCGGGCTGACCTCCGGCCGGGACGGGGAAGTTATCCACAGGCCTCGCACACTGTCGTCACGCCCGGTTACGGTCTTCACACAGAGTGATCGCCACTCGTGGGGGAGGACTGTGATGAAGGTGGACATGCTGGAGCGGGCGTCCGTGGGCGGGGACGCGAGCGCGGGCGTCGCGGACCGGGGCGTACGACTGGACCCGCGGGCGGAGGCGCCGCCGCCGCAGACGCCGCTGAGCGGGATCCGCGCGGCAGAGGAACTGGGGCTGAGCCGCAGCGAGTTCGCCCGGGCCGTCCAGCTGGGACTGGTACGCCCGGCCCCCCGGGCCGCGAGCGGAACCGTCCGCTTCACCCGGGACGAGCTGGACCGGGTCAAGGCGGAGGAGGGCTTCCCGCAGGCGCTGCGCACGCGGATCGAAACCGTGGCCGGCACCGACGCGGGGGCGCGGGTGCTGGAGGTCGGGCCGAGCCGGTTCACCCGGCTCGCGCGCTGCGGGCACCTCACGCCCGTCGGCTACCGGATCAACCGCTACCGGGCCGTCGTCTGGCTCTATCTGGCCGCGGAGCTGCGGGAGTTCGCGGCCCGGGAGCCGGGGATGCTGGCGGGGGCCGCGCCGCCGCCCGACCGGGAGCTGATGGCGGCCGGGGCGGACCTGAGGCCGCGCAGGTGGCGGGGGCGGCATGTGGGGCTCCTGCTCAGAGGCACCGCCGACCCCTGGGAGCGGGCGGCCGTCCTGGCCTCCGTCCTCCCCGAGGAGGAAGTACGGGCGGCCGTGCCCGACCCGGCGGAGCGCATCGTGCTCGCCGCCCTCGCGCCGCCCCCGCCCTACGGCCACCCGCAGGTGCCGGCGGCCGCGGCGGTCGCGGGGCGGCTGCTGCGGGCGGAACCGCCGGAGGAGGTCCACTGGTACCGCGCCAGCCTGGACTTCGCCCTGACCGGCGCGCGGGATCAGTCGAACTCGACGGGGGAGAGGGGGCCGACGTAGACCCAGGCTCCGCCTTCGCGGGAGAAGGAGCTGTGCTCGTGCAGCGAGCCGGTGTGGCCGCCCTCGCGGTAGTGGGCGCGGAACTCCACCGACCCCTGCGTCTCGAACATCCCGCCGCGTTCGGTGTCCAGGATCTCCAGGCGCTCCCAGCGCTGCTCCGGATCCAGGTCGAGCCGGCCCGGACGCGTCGAGGAGTGCCAGGAGCGCAGGAGGTAGGCGGTGTCGCCGACCGCGAAGGCGCTGAAGCGGGAACGCATCAGCAGCTCGGCGGTGGGCGCCTGCCCGGCGCCCGAGTGGAAGCGGCCGCAGCAGTCCGGGTAGGCGGCGGGCAGCCCGCAGGGGCAGGGGAGGGCCGGGGTGGGCATCGGTGCGATCAGCTCTTCGGTGAGGAGGGCGGGGAGGAGGTGCGGCGCTCCGGCCGCTACTGGGGCGAGACGGCGGGCGTGGACTTCTCGGCCGGGTACGGGCGGAAGAGGCCCTCCTGGACCACGGAGACCAGCAGCCTGCCCTCCACGTCGTAGATGCGGCCGCGGGCCAGACCACGGCCGCCGTGCGCGATGGGCGACTCCTGGTCGTACAGGAACCACTCGTCCGCCCGGAACGGCCGGTGGAACCACATGGCGTGGTCCAGGGAGGCCATGTCGAAACCGCGCATGCCCCACAGCGGTTCCACGGGGATGCGCACGGCGTCCAGGAGGGTCATGTCACTGGCGTAGGTGAGGGCGCAGGTGTGCACGAGGGGGTCGTCGCCGAGCGGGCCGACCGCCCGCATCCACACCGCGCTGCGCGGATCGGCGTCCTTGAGGTCCTCGGGGGTCCAGCGGAGCCGGTCCACGTACCGGATGTCGAAGGGCTGGCGACGGGCCATCCGCTCCAGCGCCTCGGGCAGCGCGCCCAGGTGCTCGCGGATCTCGTCCACGACCTTCGGGAGCGTGTCCGGGTGGGGGAAGTCGAGGCGGGGAGGCAGCTGGTGCTCGATGCCGCCCTCCTCCGGGTGATGGAAGGAGGCGGTCAGGTTGAAGATGGTCTTGCCCTGCTGGACGGCGGTGACCCGGCGCGTGGTGAAGGAGCGCCCGTCGCGCACCCGCTCCACCTGGTACACGATCGGGACCCCGGGGATGCCCGGGCGCAGGAAGTACGCGTGCAGCGAGTGGACGGGCCGGTCGCTCTCGGTGGTCCGGCCGGCGGCCACCAGCGCCTGGCCGGCGACCTGGCCGCCGAACACGCGCTGGAGGGACTCCTGGGGGCTGGCCCCCCGGAAGATGTTGACCTCGATCTGCTCCAGGTCGAGCAGATCGACCAGTCTCTCGGCAGGGTTCGTCATCACAGGTTCTCCACTGTCGGGTCCGGCGGGCCGGGCGGGGCCGCCCGGGGCGGTGGCTCGTGAGGTGCGGTCAGGGGGTGCCGAGCTCGCCGACGGAGGTGACCCGGATGACGGCCCGGCCCTCCTCGTCGGAGGCGGCGAGGTCGACCTCGGCGCTGATGCCCCAGCCGTGGTCGCCGTCGGGGTCGGCGAAGGCCTGGCGGACGCGCCACAGGCCGTGCGCCGGGTCCTCCTCGATCTGCAGGAGCTTGGGGCCGCGCGCGTCGGGTCCCGTGCCGAGGTCGTCGTACTCGTCCCAGTACGCGTCCATGGCCTCGCCCCAGGCGTCGGCGTCCCAGCCGGACTCGGCGTCCAGCTCACCGAGCTGGCCGACGTGGTCCAGGGCCGCCAGCTCGACCCGGCGGAACATGGCGTTGCGGACCAGCACGCGGAAGGCGCGGGCGTTGGCCGTGACCGGCTTGACCTGGTCGGCCTTCTCCTGGGCCTGCTCCGCCGTCTCCACCTCCGGGTTCGCCAGCTGCTCCCACTCGTCCAGCAGGCTGGAGTCGACCTGGCGGACCAGTTCGCCCAGCCAGGCGATGAGGTCCTCGAGGTCCTCGGACTTCAGGTCGTCGGGGATGGTGTGGTCCAGCGCCTTGTACGCGCTCGCCAGGTAGCGCAGCACGATGCCCTCGGTACGGGCCAGCTCGTAGAAGGAGGTGAACTCGGTGAAGGTCATCGCGCGCTCGTACATGTCGCGGATGATCGACTTCGGGGAGACCGGGTGGTCGCGGACCCACGGGTGGCTCTTGCTGTAGACCTCGTAGGCGTGGACCAGCAGTTCCTCGAGGGGCTTGGGATACGTGACCTCCTGGAGGCGCTCCATCCGCTCCTCGTACTCGATCCCGTCGGCCTTCATCGCGCCGACCGCGATGCCCCGTTCCTTGTTCTGCTGGGCTGCCAGGATCTGGCGCGGGTCGTCCAGCGTGGACTCCACGACGGAGACCATGTCCAGCGCGTAGGACGGGGACTCCGGGTCCAGCAGGTCGAAGGCGGCCAGCGCGAAGGTGGACAGCGGCTGGTTCAGCGCGAAGTCCTGCTGGAGGTCGACGGTGAGCCGGATGGTGCGTCCCTCGGCGTCCGGGGTGTCGAGCTTCTCGACGACCCCGCCGTCCAGCAGCGACCGGTAGATCGCGATGGCCCGGCGGATGTGGCGCAGCTGGGCCTTGCGCGGCTCGTGGTTGTCCTCCAGGAGGTGGCGCATCGCCTTGAAGGCGTCGCCCGGGCGGGCGATCACCGAGAGCAGCATGATGTTGGTGACCTTGAAGCGGGAGGTCAGCGGCTCCGGGTCGGCGGCGATCAGCTTCTCGAAGGTGGTGTCAGACCAGGCCACGAAGCCTTCGGGGGCCTTCTTGCGGACGACCTTGCGGCGCTTCTTCGGGTCGTCACCGGCCTTCGCGAGGGCCTTCTCGTTCTCGATGACGTGCTCGGGCGCCTGCGCGACCACGAACCCGGCCGTGTCGAACCCGGCCCGGCCCGCCCGGCCGGCGATCTGGTGGAACTCCCGCGCGCGCAGCGTGCGGACGCGGTTGCCGTCGTACTTGGTGAGCGCGGTGAACAGCACCGTGCGGATCGGGACGTTGACGCCGACGCCGAGGGTGTCGGTGCCGCAGATGACCTTCAGCAGGCCGGCCTGCGCCAGCTTCTCCACGAGCCGCCGGTACTTGGGCAGCATGCCCGCGTGGTGCACGCCGATGCCGTGGCGGACGTAGCGGGAGAGGTTCTGGCCGAACTTCGTGGTGAAGCGGAAGTTGCCGATCAGCTCCGCGATCTTGTCCTTCTCCTCGCGGGTGCACATGTTGATGCTCATCAGCGACTGCGCCCGCTCGACCGCCTGCGCCTGGGTGAAGTGCACGATGTACACGGGCGCCTGCCGGGTCTCCAGCAGCTCGGTGATGGTGTCGGTGATCGGCGTGGTCACGTACTCGTACGAGAGCGGGACCGGCCGGGTCGCGGAGCGCACCACGGTGGTCGGGCGGCCGGTCCTGCGGGTCAGGTCGTCCTCGAACCGCTTCACGTCGCCGAGGGTCGCCGACATCAGGACGAACTGCGCCTGCGGCAGCTCCAGCAGCGGGATCTGCCAGGCCCAGCCGCGGTCCGGCTCCGCGTAGAAGTGGAACTCGTCCATCACGACCTGGCCGATGTCGGCGTACTTGCCGTCGCGCAGCGCGATGGAGGCCAGCACCTCGGCGGTGCAGCAGATCACCGGGGCGTCGGCGTTGACCGAGGCGTCACCGGTCAGCATGCCGACGTTCTCGGTGCCGAAGAGCTTGCACAGGTCGAAGAACTTCTCCGACACCAGCGCCTTGATCGGCGCGGTGTAGAAGGTGACCTTGTCCTGGGCCAGCGCGGTGAAGTGCGCCCCGGCCGCCACCAGGCTCTTGCCGGAGCCGGTCGGGGTCGACAGGACCACGTTCGCGCCGGAGACGACCTCGATCAGCGCCTCCTCCTGCGCCGGGTACAGGGTGATGCCCTGGTCCTCCGCCCACGAGGAGAAAGCCTCGAAGAGGGCGTCGGGGTCGGCGGTCGGCGGGAGCTGATCAATGAGGGTCACGCCCCCATCTTGCCTGGCTTCCCCCCGGAAGAGGGAACCGGCGGACGGAAGGAAGATCATCGCCGGTACGCTGGGCCGTCGAGGCGGCCCGAGCGAATCCCTTCACCGGGCCCCAACCACAACAGAACCGGGGCGGGGAACGAGCATGATGGGTCCGGCGCACTCACTGTCGGGGGCTGCGGCCTGGCTGGGGGTGGGCGCCGCGGCAGCGGCCGCCGGACATCCGATGCCCTGGCCCGTCCTGGTCGTCGGCGCCCTGATCTGCGCCGGAGCGGCCCTGGCCCCCGACCTCGACCACAAGTCGGCGACGATCTCACGCGCCTTCGGGCCCCTGTCCCGGGGCCTGTGCGAGGTGGTCGACAAGATCTCCTACGCCGTCTACAAGGCGACCCGCTCACCGCGCGACGCCCGCCGTACCGGGGGCCACCGGACGCTGACCCATACCTGGCTCTGGGCGGTCCTGGTCGGCGCGGGATCCTCCGCGCTCGCGGCGTCCGCCGACCGCTGGGGCGTGCTCGCGCTGCTCTTCGTGCACCTGGTGCTGGCCGTCGAAGGCCTCCTGTGGCGGGCGGCCCGGATGTCCAGCGACATCCTGGTCTGGCTGCTCGGCGCGACCAGCGCCTGGATCCTCGCCGGGGTGCTCGCCGAGCCGGGCAACGGCGCGGGCTGGCTCTTCACCGAGCCGGGCCAGGAGTACCTCTGGCTCGGCCTGCCGATCATGCTCGGTGCGCTGGTCCACGACATCGGAGACGCGCTGACCGTCTCCGGCTGCCCGGTCCTGTGGCCGCTGCCCATCGCGGGCAAGCGCTGGTACCCGGTGGGGCCGCCGAAGATGCTTCGCTTCCGCGCCGGCAGCTGGGTCGAGCTGAAGGTGCTCATGCCGGTGTTCATGCTGCTCGGGGGCATGGGCGGAGCCGCGGCCCTCGGCTTCATCTGACAACCCGCCCCTCGCGGCCCCGGGCCCTCCTCGGGCCCAGGACCGCCGCCCGGGGTGCCCCCGGTGGCGCCCGCGTCGGGGCGCCCGCGCCGAGTCGTGCCAGACCGCCGCGTCCCGGGCCG